>JALZBN010000212.1 GCA_030947365.1 Actinomycetota bacterium | reverse complement strand
CACGACGGCGACGACACCCGCCACCGCAAGCGCGGCGGCCACGCCCACCTTTGGCGACCACTTGACGGGCAGGGTGGCGCGCAGTTGGTCAACCCGGGCGCGCCACGATGCGGGGACGTGCGAGTGCTCTGGATCGGGCACGGTGCTCTCCGCTTCCCAGTTGTACTGACCGGGGGGGAAGAGAGGCGGCTCAGCTTACGGGATCAGCGCCGTCGGTTCCAGGGCCATCTCCGGCGCGAGCGGCGGCGCGCTCGGCCTCCACTTCGAAGGGAATCCGGTGGTAGGCGTCATCATGGCTGTACCCGTCGAGGCGCGACCGCAGGTACGAGCCGAGGTACTGGCGCAGAAAGCCGATCGGTCCGTGGGATCGCCATTGCTGGACGTGTTCGAACTCATGACGCAGGAGCCGAGGGTCATCGGCCAGATGGCGACGCACCGAGATCAGCGAACCGATGGTGATGCCTGAGTAACCGGGCGGGACCGGTCCACCCACCCAGAGCCAGTACCCCTCGCGCCGCTCCAGTGACAACGGTCAGAACAGGCGCGCCGTCAGCGCCTTGCGGAACACGGCCGTGCGAGGGTCGTCGGGCCCGAGAACCTCGAGGAGGTCGACGAACTCCTGCCGAGCGGCGGGATCGTTTCTGACGTTGTCCAAGAGCCCGTTCAGACGTGCCTCGACGTCGCCGTTGGCCACGGCCTCAGTGCCGACACGCGCCAGGGCCGCGACGCGTCGGACCTCGGCTGTCTCGGGAACGCGCCCCAGCAGCTCGAGGGCGGCCTCGTTCTCGCCTCGCCCGGCGAGAAGCTCCGCCATCGCCACGACGGCGCCCACATGGTCAGCTTCTAGTTCCAGCGCCTGCCGCAGAGACGCCTCGTCGCCGAGAGCAACGAGGCGGTCGGCCTCCGACGCTTCGGGAGCCAGACGGGCGACGAACTCCTCGACGGCCTTCTCTTGAAGCGCGCCGACAAAGGAGTCGACCACCTGACGATCTCGCAACGCGAACACCGCCGGGATCGACTGGACCTTGAACGTGGCGCTGACGCGCGGGTTGCTGTCGATGTCGACCTTGGCCAGCTCGACCTTGCCCTCCGTCGCGCCGATAGTCCGCTCGAGGATGGGGCCGAGCGTGCGGCAGGGCCCGCACCATTCGGCCCAAAGATCGACGACGACCGGCACCTGCGCGGAGCGGTCGAGCACATCTCGTTCGAAGCTGGCATCAGTGACGTCGATCATGGTGGGTCTTGCAACGCCTCCTCGGCTGACTCGATTCCGTCAGGGCGACGGTAGCTTGGGGCGATGGACGAAGTTCACCACCGCCCCGAGGACCTGTATGTCCTTCGGGACCAACCACCGCTCGATTCGCCGGTGCTCGTGATGGCGCCCGAAGGGTGGATCGACGCCGGGATGGGCGGTGCGGCGGCGCTGGGTTCGCTGTTGGCCGCGTCGCAGACCGAGGTCGTGGCGTCGTTCGACATCGACGAACTGCTCGACCACCGGGCGCGCCGTCCGGTGGCCCACATCGTCGACGGTGTCTACGAAAGCCTGTCGTGGCCGGAGATCGAGCTGCGCGCCGGGCACGACGCCGAGGGCCACGCGCTGCTCGTACTGGTCGGACCGGAACCCGATCACAGGTGGAAGGGCTTCGCTCAAGCCGTGGGCCAGCTGGCGGAGATCTTCGACGTGCGCCTGCTCGTCGGCATGGGGGCGTTCCCGGCACCCGTGCCGCACACCCGGGCGGCCAAGCTGGCGGCCACGGCCACGTCGTCGGAGTTGGCCAAGCAGGTCGGCGTGGTCAGCGGGTCGCTCGACGTTCCCGCCGGCGTGCTGGTGGCAGTCGAGCGCCGTTTCGCCGAGCTCGAGATTCCGGCCGTAGGTCTGTGGGCCCGGGTGCCGCACTACGCCGCGCCGTGGCCGTACCCCGAGGCCAGCTTGCTGCTCCTCGAGGGGCTCACGCAGGTGTCGGGCCTCACTGTCGATCTCACCGCACTGCGCGATGCCGCTGACTCCACGCGGCAGCGCCTCGACGACCTCATCGCCAATAGCGCCGAACACACGGCCATGGTGCGCCAACTCGAAGCCCGCGCCGACGCCGAGGCGAACGACCTCGCGCCGAATGGGTGGGGCGATTTGCCGTCGGGCGACGACCTGGCCGCGGAGGTCGAACGGTTCCTGCGAGACGAGACCTCTTAATGGGGTCGACTACCTAGGGCGAGCTCAACCGGGCGAGCACGAAATCGAGCTCGGCGCGCATCTGGCGGACTCGTTCGTCGATCACCATTGAGCCATGGCCGGCGTCGAAACGGTAGACCTCGACGGGGTGGTCCCGTGCTTCTAAGGCCGCGACGTAGTTCAAGACCTGCTGGATCGGGCAACGGCTGTCGTTGTCGCCGGCGAGGATGAGCACCGGCGCGCGGACATCATCGACATAGGTCAACGGCGACCGTTCTTCATAGAGCGCGCCGACCTCGTCGGGATCGCCGCCGAACAACGAGCGGTCGAACGACTGCAGCATCGGCGCCTCGTCCTTGTAGGCGGTGACGTAGTCGGCGACCGGCACCGCGGCCACGCCCGCGGCCCACCGCTCCGGCGCGCAACCGAGGGCGAGGAGTGTGATGTAGCCGCCCCACGAGCCACCCGAGATGACGGCGCGCGCCGGGTCGGCGACGCCCTGCGCCACGAGGTCGTCGAGTCCGGCGATGACGTCGACGACTTCGGGGAAGCCCGGGTCACCGATGAGGGCGTCACGGAAGGCAATGCCGTAACCGGTCGAGCCTCGGTAGTTCACCATCGCGACCGCGAAGCCGTGGTCGACCCACGCCTGCACGTCGGACATGAAGCTGTCGGTGTAGGCCCACGTAGGTCCTCCGTGCACGAGCATCACGGTCGGAAAAGGTCCGCTTCCGGGGGGAGTGGCCATAAACCCATGGATGTCCTGGCCGACGTCGTTGTTGAAATGCCACGAGCGGAAGGCGACGCCGGCGGGAGCGAGCTCGCCGTCGGGCGCGCAGACCACGTCACCCGTTACCGACAAGACCGTCGGCGGGCTGGCGCCGCTCGTGATCTGGAACCAGACCTCACCGTCGGGACGTACCGCGACGCCCGCGATGGAACCCGGCTGATGATCGACCGGGGAGAGTGCCTCGGTGCCGAGGTCGAGACGCAAGAGCTGATCTCGGCCTTCGTGCTCGTGAAGAAGTAGGAGGGCGGAGGCGTCGGGCCACCAGTCGGCGACGCTGACGTCACCGGGAAGGTCGATGGGCAGGTCGCGGCGCGCGCCGGTGGTGAGGTCCCAGACCGCGGGCCGGTCGTGGCCCTCCCGTTCGTGCACCAACGCGAGGCGTTGATCGCCGGCGACCGGCGACCACCCCGCAACCGAGAGTCCGAGGTCGGGGCCGTCCCATTG
>JALZBN010000211.1 GCA_030947365.1 Actinomycetota bacterium | reverse complement strand
GCACCGAATGGCCCAGGCTCGAGATCGGGAAGAGCTCGGTGACGCCCTGAACCAGGCCGATGACGATCGCCTGGAAGTAGGTGAGCATGGGTGCCGCCTTTCGGTTGGATTACCCGCCGGGTGGCCTACGCCTTGTGGGCGTCAGCGTGGGGTTGAGACGCAAAGTGATGAGCGGTCGTCGCGTGATGATCGCGCCCATCCTGCCCGCTGGGGCTCGAGTGGATGGTTGCATGCCCGAGGCGGGGGATCTCGTGAAGCAGGCGGTGGTGAGCCTCTTCGGCGATTGCGTGGGCATCGGCCAGGCTCAGTTCGGCGTTGGAGATGATCTCGGCTTCCGCTCGCAGCTCATGTCCGATCCAGCGGATACGAACGCTCTCGACGTCTTCAACGCCGGTCACTGACGCCAAGACCCGGTGAACCTCGTCGACGAGCGCGGGCTCGACGCTGTCCATGAGCCGCCGGTAGACGTCGCGAACCGCACCCTTGAGGACGAAGAGAATGGCGACGGTGATCGCCAGTCCGACGATCGGGTCGGCGAGCTTCCAGCCCGCAGCCACACCGAGCGCGCCGACGACAACGGCAAGCGAGGTGAGGCCGTCGGTCCGGGCGTGGAGGCCGTCGGCGACAAGAGCAGCCGATCCGATCTTGCGGCCGACCCGCACCCGGTACACGGCGACGAGCTCGTTGCCGGCAAAGCCCACCATGCCGGCGGCCACGACCCACGCGATGTCGTGAATGGCCTGGGGGTGGGCCAGCCGGCGAGTGGCCTCCCACCCGGCGACAGCTGACGACAAGGCGATCATGGTGACGACGAAGATCCCGGCCAGGTCTTCGGCGCGCCCGTAGCCGTAGGTGTAGCGCTTTGTCGGTCGGCGCCGACCGACCATGAAGGCGATTCCGAGGGGAACGGCCGTGAGCGCGTCGGCGAAGTTGTGGATGGTGTCGCCCAGCAATGCAACCGATCCGCTAATGAGCACGATGGCGAGCTGGAAGGCGGCGGTGACGGCCAGCGCGGCCAACGAGATCTTCAGGGCGCGAATGCCCTCGGCACTGGCCGTCAGCGCGGAATCGATCGACTCGGCTGTGTCGTGGCTGTGCGGCGAGAACACACTCGCCAGGAATCCACGGATCCCCGCCGCGTCGTGCGAGTGCTGGTGATGCGAGTGCGGGTCGTGCGAGTGATCGCCGCTCATGCCGGCCTCCTTGCGCTCCTGGCGCGCTTAGGGACCTGGGCCTTTTCGTCGTGGTCGGCAAGGCCCTGCACGACATGGTCGGCGTGAAAGAGCGCCTCCTCCACAATGCGCCGCACGTGGTCGTTTTGGGCCAGGTAGAAGACATGGGTGCCCTCCCGGCGCGTGCGCACCAGGTGCCCCAGGCGGAGCTTGGCCAGATGCTGTGAGACCGCTGCCGGCTGGGCGCCAACGTGCTCGGCCAGCAGGTTGACCGAGTGCTCCCCGTGCAGCAGCGCCCAGAGGATGCGCAGCCGGGTCGGGTCGGCGATCAACTTGAGGATGTCAACCGCCTCAGAGACCTGCGCGTCCTCCGGCATCCTCTCCGATTCCTGCGTATCCATGCGGATAAGCATACAGTCGAAGGAATGAGGCGTGCTCGCCGCCGTTCCCGCGTAAAGATGCCACGATGCTTTTCAAGATCGTCCGCTATTCGTGGGCCCTGAAGCGCTACTACCTGGCGACGGCTGCCTTTGTCGTAATGGTGGCGCTGCTCAACCAGGCCAACCCGTTCCTCCTCAAGTTCCTCGTCGACGCCGTCGTCAAGCGGGGCTCGGGGGGATCGGTGAGCACCGGCCGGATCGCCGTGCTTCTCGGGATGCTGTTCGCCGTTGGTGTCGCCGTCTCGCTGGTCACCAACATCCAGGGCCACATCGGCGACATGCTCGCCGCCAAGCTCCAGACGCTGCTGAGCAGGCGCTACTACGACCATCTGCTCGAGCTGCCCCTGGAGTTCTACGACAACGAGATCACTGGGCGCATCACCGGCCGCCTCGAGCGCAGCATCGCGGGAATCTCCGACCTGGTACAGGCCTTGGCCAACAGCTTCATCAGCTTCTTCCTGACGAGCGCGTTCACCCTCATCATCTTGGCCTACTACTCGCCGCTGGTCGCGCTGCTGCTGGCCGGGCTCTTCCCGCTCTACATCTGGCTGACCACTCTCACCAGCCGGCGCTGGCAGAGCCGCCAGGAGGGCATCAACGCCGACCGCGACCGCGCCAACGGTCGCTTCATCGAAGCCATCGGCAACATCCGCGTCGTCAAGTCATTCGTCAGGGAATCAGCCGAACGGCGGATCTTCGCCGACACCCGCCACACCATCGAGGCCCGAACCAAGGTCCAGTCGAAGGAATGGCACCGCTATGACGTGTACCGGGGATTGAGCCTCAACGTCATCTTCTTTGCCATCTACGCCCTCATCATCACCCAGGCGCTCGACGGAAACTTCGGCCCCATCCAAAGGTCGATCGGCACGGTCGTACTAATGCTCCAGCTGTCTCTCCAGGCTCAGTTCCCGCTGTTCGCGTCGTCGTTCATCGTCGACCAGATCCAGCGGGCGTCTGCGGACAGCAAGGACTACCTCGCCGTCATGGACCTGGTCCCCACCATCCGCGACCACGACGGCGCCGCCGATCTCGAAGTGGTCGCCGGCCGGGTCGAGTATCGCGATGTCTCGTTCGCCTACACGGGTGGCCAGCAGGTGCTCGACGGGGTCAGCTTCACCCTCGCGCCCGGCGAGAAGTTGGCCCTGGTGGGCGAGAGCGGGGAGGGCAAGACCACGCTGGCGAACTTGCTGCTGCGCTTCTACGAACCCGACGCCGGAACCATCGCCATCGACGGCGTCGACATCGCCGAGGTGACCCAGGCATCGCTGCGGCGCAACATCGGCGTGGTGTTCCAGGAGGCGGCGCTGTTCTCGGGCAGCGTGAGGGAGAACATCCTCTACGGCCAGGTCGACGGCACTGAAGACCAGCTCGTTGCCGCCGCCAAGGCAGCCAACGCCCACGACTTCATCGAGCGTCTCACCAAGGGCTACGACACCGAGATCGGTGAGCGGGGCGTCAAGCTCTCTGGTGGTCAGAAGCAGCGCATTGCCATCGCCCGGGCGCTCATCAAAGACCCGCCCATCCTGGTGTTGGACGAGGCCACCAGCTCGCTCGACAGCAAGGCCGAGCGGGAGGTGCAGGCCGCGCTACAACGGCTCATGGAGGGCCGCACGACGCTGATCATCGCCCATCGTCTTTCCACCATCCAGAATGTCGACATGATCGTGGGCATCCGTCGGGGCGGCGTCACCGAGATCGGCACGCCCACCGAGCTCGCGGCCGGCGACGGCATCTACGCCGAGCTGCTCCACCTCCAGACACCCACCACCGCCAACAAGGCCAGGCTCAAGGAGTAC
>JALZBN010000034.1 GCA_030947365.1 Actinomycetota bacterium | reverse complement strand
GTGCAGGATCTTCTGGAACTGGCGAAGCTCGGTTCACGCCGCTTTTCGCTCGAGTTACGGGCGACAGATGTGGCCGAGGTGGTGGGTGACACCGTTGACGGCTTTCGTCCGGCCGCAACCGCCGCAGGGATCGATTTGAAGGTCGACAACATGCCCCAGGGACTAGTGGCGACTGCTGACCCCGACCGGTTGGCCCAAGTCGTCGCCAACTTGGTCGAGAACGCGCTGAAGTACGCCGGAACGGCGATCGTGGTCGGGGGCCAGACAAACGGATCGTCCATCGAGTTCTGGGTACAAGACGACGGTCCCGGCATCAGCAGCGACGACCTCGCCCGGGTGTTTGAGCCATTCTTCACCGTCACCCGCCCGCCGTCGCGCGACGTCGGCAGTGGTTTGGGCCTGGCCATCGTTAGAGAGCTCGTCGGCGCGATGGCGGGCGATGTGACGGCGCGCGCCGGTCATGGCGGGGGCACCCGCATGACGGTGACCCTGCCGCCCTACCCGGCGGCGCAGGGGGGAAGGATGATCGAGTAGCGAACCGTGCCGACGACGAGGGCCACAGCGGGCGGGGCCGGCGCGAGACAGCGCACATGCCAGGCGTTCTTGCCTTCTCCGTCGGTCACCTGCTTGTCGGGGCCGTCGAGAGCAAGGCCGCCGGTGACGACCAGTTGGGCAGGGAGCCCCGGCCTCGGATTGGCCCGGACGACGCCCTCGGAATCCACAGCCCCCGACAGAACCTGCGTGACGAGGACACCGGGTTGCCCGATCACCAACGGGCTGGGATCGGTGTTAGCGGTGACGCTCACGTCACCGAAGTGAGTCAGCAGAAGAGTTATCTGCTTCGTTTCGGTAGAGCCAAGAAAGAACACTTCGGGATCCAGCTGGGCCATGTCTGGTGGCCGCCAGGCCCGCACGCGATAGCGGCCTCCTCGCACGGCAGGCACCTGCCAACTGCCGTTAACCGCTCGCACGTCGACGGTCGCCGCCGCGTCGCCGGTTAGACGCTCGACCCGAACGATCGCGTCGGGTACGGGCCCGTCAGGGCTGGCGACCGTCCCGACGATCGTCGCCTCCCCGGGGCTCATGTCGGTCGGGAGCGTCGTCGTGCTGCGAGGGTTCCCTGGGACCGTGATGACGGTAAGGCTCGTCGAGCTCGACGGCGCGGGCACGGTCGTCGTCGGCTTCGGCTTGGCGCTGGAGCCGGTACACGCCGCCACTAGCAACATCAGCACCGTCGCCACCATGGCGACGCCGGCGCGTCTGGTCAAGGGACGAGCGGCAGCGGCTCGACCCGCGCCGGCGCGGATCCACCGTCCCACTCGACGACAACATCGGCGGGAGCGGAAACGGCGCGTCCGACGAATGCGAGCGCGACCGGCGCCTGGCGGGCGAATGAGGTGGCAACGCTCGTGAGCACGCCGACATTCTTGCCCTCGACCTTGACCTCGGCTCCGACGGGCGGCACCACGTCACCTTTGACGACGACTCCCTGCAAGTGGCGAGGCACATTTCCCCCGCGAGAATCGATGCGGGCAACAAGCTCTTGGCCGGTGTAACAACCCTTGGTGAAACTCACTGTGCGGTCGACCACCCCCGCTTCTGCAGGAATGGTGCGCTCATCGAGCTCGCGGCCCATCATCGGTATTCCGGCCTCGATCCTCACCGCCTCATAGGCATCTCGAGAGCACAACGGAACTCCGGTTGGAGGCTGTGGGTCGTCGCCGACCAAGTCGACGCCGACGAGCCCGGGCCAATCAGCGTCGAGAGCGAGATCAGCATCGCGAAAGTCGTGAGCGGCCGGGCCGCGCAGTCCGAGGCAACGCCACGGACGCCCTTCGATCGTCGCCTTGACGCGAAGCTTGAACCGGCTCAGGCGCTCCTGCATCGCGTCGCCCCAGCCGCCGTCGGTGTCGAGCAAGAACGTGTCAGCAGCGAGGCGCGTGATGCGCAACAGCGCGACAACCTTTCCCTGCGGCTGAAGCAGGAACGACCACGCGCTCGCACCGACCGCAAGATCGATGTCTTGAGAGAGCTGGCCCTGAAGGAACTTCAGGCTGTCGGGTCCGTCGACTACAAGGAAGTCGCGCTCGAGCCACACCGCACCGACGCGGGTGCGAAATATCTCTTGTTCATCGTGGAGATCAGGCATCGACCGGCTTGGCCAGTGGGGCGGCGCGCATCCGGCGCGCCGCGGGGACCGCAGCGAGGAGAGCGGCGGCCTTGTTCTGGCTCTCCTCTTCTTCTGAGGCGGGCACGCTGTCGGCGACGATGCCGGCGCCGGCCTGCACCGACGCTCGCCCGTCGGCACCGATCACCATCGTGCGAATCGTGACCGCGGTGTCAAGGTTTCCCGAGAAGTCCAGGTAACCGACGACGCCGGCATAGGGACCCCGCTTGGTGGGTTCCAAGTCGTCGATGATCTCCATGGCGCGCACCTTCGGCGCGCCCGACATGGTGCCCGCCGGCAGCGTCGCCCGCAGAACGTCGATCGGCCCTTTACCCGGCGCGAGCTTGCCCGTCACCTGCGACGTGAGGTGCATGACGTGGCTGAACCGCTCGAGCGTCATCAGTTCCTCGACGTGCTCGGTGCCATAGACGACGACGCGCCCGACGTCGTTGCGAGCCAGGTCGACCAGCATTACGTGCTCGGCGACCTCCTTCGGATCCGCAGCCAACTCGCCGGCGTATCGCCGGTCTTCGTCGTCGGTGGGGCCGCGCGGACGGGTGCCCGCGATCGGGCGGGAGACGACGGTTCCTTCACGCAGTTGAACCATGAGTTCGGGCGACGAGCCCACGACGGTGACGTCGGAATGGCGCAGGAAGTACATGTAAGGACTGGGGTTGACCTGCCGGAGCACTCTGTAGAGGTCGAAGGGATCGGCATTCAGATCGAGGTCGAAGCGCTGGGACAACACCACCTGAAAGATGTCGCCGGCAAGGATGTGCTCTTTGGCCTTTTCGACCGATTCACAAAATGCCTTCGTCCCAACCGTCGAACGAACCTCGGGTGGCGGGTCGGTCGAATCGGGCGGGTCGGCGACGGAGTAGGGCAACGGTCGCCCCAGGTCATGGGCGAGGTCGTCGAGCCGGCTTCCAGCGAGGTCGTACGCGGCGTCGAGCTCACCTTCGGACGCACCCTCGCCAACAATGACGTTCTCGATAAGGAATAGGCGCTGGCGCCAATGGTCGAAAGCAGCAAGGGACCCGATGACGGAGAGGACGGCATCCGGGTGACCGAGATCGTCGGGAGGGACATTCGGGAGATGCTCGACCTCTCGAACGACGTCGTAGCCCAGGTATCCGACAAGGCCGCCATGCAGCGGCGGGAGGTCGGGAATGGCCGGCGACCGGTAGAGCTCCAGGATGCGCTCGATCGAAGCCAGCACGCCCTGGTCGACCGGGACTCCCGCGGGCAGCCGACCTTCAGTCGTGACCCGACCGTTGCGAGCGACGAGCACGAGTGAAGGGTCGCGACCGACAAAAGAGAATCGGCCCCAGCGGTCGCCGTGTTCCACGGATTCGAGGAGGAATCCAGGGCGGTCTTGCGCGAGCTTGAGAAAGACGGAGACGGGCGTCTCCAGGTCGGCCACGATCTCCCGCCATACCGGCACGACCGTGTGACCGGCGGCGAGGGCGCGGAACTCGTCTCTACTAGGCCGCACCAGTTAGCCCGAGCGGATCTCTGAGCGAGAAGCAGTGCCGAATGACCGGTAGAAGCACGTGCGCTCGCCCGTGTGGCACGCGCCGCGACCCTGCTGCTCAACAACCAGGAGGATGGTGTCGCCATCGCAGTCGTAGTAGGCCTCTCGCACCCACTGGCGGTCGCCCGAGGTCTCGCCCTTGCACCACATCTCACGCCGGGACCGGCTCCAGAACCAACTTCGGCCCGTCTCGAGGGTCTGGCGCAGGGCCTGCTCGTTCATCCACGCCAGCATCAAGACCTGGCCGGTGCCTATCTCCTGCACGACCGCAGGCACAAGGCCGGCATCGTTGAACGCAACATTGGCCAGGTCTTCGGCGCGCAAGGCGATCGGAGTAGCGGTCGGCACGGAGTTCATCGTAGGCGGGGTGACGGACGAACGGTCACGCCATTTGCAGCCAGATGCTCCTTGGCCTCGCGCACCGTGTGCTCACCGAAGTGAAAAATGGACGCGGCAAGAACCGCGTCGGCTCCGCCAGCAACTGCCCCATCGACCAGGTGGTCGAGTGAGCCGACTCCACCGCTGGCGATGACGGGAACGTTCACCGCGTCGGTGACGGCGCGCGTGAGCTCGATGTCGTAGCCGTCGCGGGTGCCGTCTCGGTCCATCGACGTCAGAAGAATCTCGCCCGCCCCCCTGCTCTCGCATTCAGTCGCCCATGCCACCGCATCGATGCCAGTCGGGCGACGCCCACCATGGGTGAACACCTCGAACGCCCCGTGATCGCGACGGCGCGCGTCGACAGCTACCACCACGCATTGAGCACCGAACTCTGTTGCCAGCTCGGTCACCAACTCAGGTCGGGCTACAGCGGCGGTATTGACGCCGACCTTGTCGGCGCCGGCGCGCAGGAGCTGGCGGGCGTCGGACGCGGACCGAATCCCTCCGCCGACGGTGAACGGGATGAAGACCTCCTCGGCTGTGCGCCAGGCCAGGTCGACAATCGTGCTCCGTGCGTCGGATGAGGCGGTGATGTCGAGGAACACAACCTCGTCGGCCCCTTCGGCGTCGTAGCGCGCCGCCAGCTCGACCGGATCGCCCGCATCGACCAGGTCGACAAAGTTCACGCCCTTCACGACTCGCCCGGCATCGACGTCGAGACACGGGATCACCCGGACGCTGCGCACGCGGCAATCGCCTCCTCGACCGTGAAGAGCCCATCGTGCAGTGCCTTGCCGACGATCACGCCCGCCAGCCGTCGCCCGCCGGCCTCCAACGAGGCGAGGGACTCAAGATCGGCGAGTGATCCGACGCCACCTGACGCCACCACGTCGAGTGACGTGGCCTCCAGAAGCGAGGCCATGCCCTCGACGTCGGGCCCCCCGAGCGTGCCGTCACGCGCGATGTCGGTGACGATCAGGGCGGCAACGCCGGCTTCCTCGTACCAGGTCGCCAGGTCGACCACCGTGCGACCGGATGGTTGCGTCCAACCTCGTACCTTGGCGTCGCCGTCGCGGGCATCGAGGCCGACCGCGACCGGGTGCTCTCCGGCGAGCTCCCGCACCAGCTCGGGGTTCTCGACCGCAGCGGTGCCGATCACCACCCGCGTCACTCCGGAAGCCCACATCGTCGCTGCCGACTCTTTGTCTCGAATGCCCCCACCAGCCTCTACCGAGACCTGGGGCGACACGGCGCGAGCAATGGCGGCCACGATGTCGCGGTTCTCGGGGACGCCACTGCGCGCCGCGTCGAGGTCGACGACATGGATCCAACGGGCGCCGGCGGCGGCAAAGCGCTTCGCCACCGTGACCGGATCCGTGCCGTAGGCCGTCTCCTTTCCGTAGTCGCCCTGGTACAAACGGACGCAACGGCCGCCTCGCAGGTCGATGGCGGGGTAGAGATCCATCGCCGCGCCTCAGCGCTTCGTCGACGAGACGAAGTTGGCTAGCAATCGCAGGCCAGCCGCGCCGGACTTCTCAGGGTGGAATTGTGTCGCCCACACGTTGCCTCTTTCGACGGCGGCCACAACCGGGCCGCCATAGTCACAGGTTGCAATCGCGTGCTCGTGTGAGCCGGGCGCGAAGGAGTGTACGAAGTAGACCCACGGGCCTTCGCCCAATCCGTCGAGCATTCCTGAGTCGCGCCGACGCTCGAGGATGTTCCACTGCATCTGGGGCCGCTTGACCCCGTCGGGCAGGCGCCGGACCTCGCCATCGATAACTCCCATTCCGGGGATACCGGGGTTCTCCTCGGAACGCTCAAACAGCATCTGCATTCCAACGCAGATGCCGAGGAAGGGAACGCCGCTGTCGATCACCGTTTTGGCAACCTGCTCCAAGCCCGCGTTGCGTAGGGCCTCCATGCACCGACCGAAGGCGCCGACGCCGGGCAGTACAACCCCCGCGGCTCCCTCGATCACCTCTGGATCGGCGGTAAGTTCGGCATCGGCACCGACTCGTTGCAGCGCCTTCTGTGCCGACCGCAGGTTGCCAATGCCGTAGTCGACGACGGCGATCAAAGCCGTCCCTTGGTAGAGGGAATGCCTCCGCCCTCGACTCGCACTGCGTCACGTAGCGCCCGGGCCACCCCCTTGAACGACGCCTCCAGGATGTGGTGGGGGTTCTTGCCAGTGCGCATGCGGAGGTGAAGCGTGACCGCTGCCGACGTCACAAAGGCGCGCCAGAATTCCTCGGCCAGCTGCGGCTCGAACGGGGGCGTGCCGAGCGGCTCGTGGCCGGCATCGATGTCATAGAGGAGATAGGGCCGCCCCGAGAGGTCGAGCGCGACCTCGATGAGCGACTCGTCGAGCGGCAGGGCGATGGATGCGAACCGGCGAACGCCCGCTTTGTCGCCCAACGCCTCCGCAACACATTCACCCAGCGCGATCCCCACGTCCTCGACGGTGTGGTGCGCGTCGACCTCGAGGTCACCCTCAGCCTTCAGGGAAAGGTTGAACCCGCCATGCTTTCCCAGCTGGGACACCATGTGATCGAAGAAGGGCAGGCCGGTGCGCACAGCCGATTCCCCGGCGCCGTCGATGTCGAGCTCGATCTCAATCGACGTCTCTTTCGTGACCCGAGCCCGTTGCGCCGTGCGACTCACGCCAGCACCTCGCCAAGCGCGCCGAGGAATGCGTCATCCTCGGCCGGGGTGCCGACCGTCACCCGCAGGCAATCGTCGAGACGGGGCCAGGTTGAACAGTTCCGGACAAGTACCGAGCGAGCCACGAGTGCCTCCCAGACATCAGAGCCCTTCGCGGATCGAGGGCGGAACAGGACGAAGTTCGCGCCCGAGGGCCACACGTCGACAGCCAGCTTGCCGAGAGCTTCGGTAAGCCGCTCGCGTTCCTGCACGAGTGTCGCGACCCGGGCCTCCATCTCGCCCCGGTAGCGCAAGGCCAGCCGGCCGGCGATTTGCTGAGCGACGTCGAGGTGATACGGCAGGGCGACGCGCTCGAGTGCAGCCACAACCTCGGCTGGCGCGACGCAGTAGCCAAGCCGCAGGGCCGCCATTGACCACGTCTTGGAGAAGGTACGGGTGACGACCAGGTTGGCGCCGTCTGCGACCCCGTCGACAGCCGAGTTTGGCGCGAACTGTCCGTACGCCTCGTCGACAACGACCAGGCCGGGCGCGCCGGCGCGCACTGCGGCAAGCGTTTCGGCCGCGTCGACCATGCCCGTGGGGTTGTTCGGGGAACACAGGAACGTGATGGCGGGCGCGGCCTCGGCGATGGTCTGCTGCGCCGCTTGCGGATTCAAGGCGAAGTCGTCGTCGCGCGCGCCGGTGACGACCGTGGTGCCGGTCAGGCGGGCGATGTGGGAGTGCAGCGCGTACGTGGGCTCGAACACGACAGCCGACCGTCGCGGCCCGCCGTAGGCAATGCAGAGGGCCTGAATGACCTCGTTGGAGCCATTGGCAGCGAATATCTGCGCCGGACGCACGCCGTGCAGTTCGGCGATGGCGCCGCGCAAGGCGACTGCTCGGCGGTCGGGGTAACGGTGAAACGAAGCGGTGGCGAGCTCGTCGAGAAACGCTTCGCGCCACGCCGGCGGCGGCGGGTAGGGGGACTCATTGGTGTTGAGGCGGACATCGACGGTCACTTGGGGAGAGTGGTAATCGGCGAGATCGGCGAGGTCGTCACGAACGGGCAGGGCCATCACGACCGGCTCCGCACTCTGATCGAGTCGGCGTGCGCCGGGAGGCCCTCGGCCTCGGCAATGGCGATGATGTGCGGAGCGACCCGCTCCAATGCTGATTCGTCGAGGGACACGACGTGGATCTGTCGGAGGAAGTCGTCGACGGTGAGGCCGCCCGAATAGCGCGCCGAGCCGGAGGTGGGCAGGACGTGGCTCGGCCCCGCGAGGTAGTCGCCCACCGACGCCGGCGCGGAGAGGCCACTGAAGACGGCGCCAGCGTGCCGCACGAGTGGGACGAGGGACTCCGGGTCGGCGCAGAGCAGCTCGAGATGCTCCGGCGCGATGGCATTGGCGACCTCGATAGCCTCCTTGGGACCGTCGACCACGGCTGCGTACCCTCCGGATTTCAGGGTGGCCACCAGGTCGTCTCGACGGGAGGACGACTCGACGAGACGGGTGACGGCCTCGGAGATGGCGTCGGCGGCTTCTTCTGACCACGTCACCAGCCAGGCAAGCCCGTCGGGTCCGTGCTCGGCCTGGACGATCACATCGATGGCGGCGTACTCGACGGGAGTGGTGTCGTCGGCGACCACGACGACCTCCGACGGCCCCGCGAAACCCGAGGGGATTCCCACGACGCCGGCCGCCGCAACCTCGCGTTTCGCCGTCGCGACATAGACGTTGCCCGGACCGACGATGACGTCGACGGCACGGATGCTTTCGGTTCCGTACGCCATGGCGGCGACCGCCTGGGCACCGCCGCAGCGATAAACCTCGTCGACTCCGGCCAGGGCGGCGGCCGCGAGGGTCGTCTGCGCAACTCGCCCGTCGGCTTCTGGGGGCACGCAGAGAACGAGCTCCGGAACGCCCGCGGCGCGCGCCGGCACGGCCGTCATCAGCACCGTTGATGGGTACTGCGCCCGGCCTCCAGGAACGTACAACCCGGCTCGGTCGACAGGCCGGAAGAGGTCGCGAACGACAATTCCGTTGCGCTCGTGGCGGGCCTCCGGGCGGTGCTGAGCGGCGTGGAATGCAGCCACCGAGTCTCGCGCCGCTTCGAGCGCCTGCCGCAGCTCCGACGGGATCGCCTCAAGGGCGGCGTCGAGCTCACTCTCGTCAACTCGAAGGCGATCCAACCGGGCCCCGTCGAAGCGCTCGGTGTAGTCGCGGACGGCGGCGTCACCTCGCCGGCGGACGTCGGAGAGGATGGCCCGCACGGCCTCCACGGGCCCGTCCTCGGCCGCGGGTGGC
>JALZBN010000210.1 GCA_030947365.1 Actinomycetota bacterium | reverse complement strand
CCAACAACCCTGTCTTGCGTGACGTCACCGAGCGCATCGTGATCGCCAGCAAGGGACGTTTCGACCGCGCCCTGAAGGCCGAAGTCCGCTTGGCCCGCGACATGCCTTCGACTGCGACGATCTCACGCGACGAGTTCTTGGAGGCCACGACCGACCTCTGGGAGATCGCACCGGAGCGCGCCACGCGCGTCGGCCATCCCGCTCCTTTTCCCGTCGAGCTGCCGAAGCGCCTCATCGAGCTCTACACCTACGAGCACGACGTCGTGCTCGACCCGTTCATGGGCTCCGGCACGACAGCCGTCGCTGCCTTGCGCACCAATCGACACTTCATCGGATTCGACACCGACCAGCCCTATATCGACCGCACCAAGCAACGCATCTCCGACGAAGTCGAGCGGCTTCGACAGCACGCGACGTTGGCGAGCACTCCCTTTCGGGTGCATCTCCCGGCGGTGTCGTCTGGTGACAACGGTGAGGACTTCCAAGCTCGCGCCGTGCGCGAAGGCCGGCAAGCCAAGGATCTCGCCGGGATATTGCTCGAGGGTTGCGGGTTCGTCGACATCCGGCGCGACGTGAAGCTTGCCGACCTCGGTATCGCCCTCAACTTCCATGCTGTCGACCAAGCCGGCCATGAATGGGCTTTCGACGTGTCCGGCGCGTTCACGTCAGGACGCGCCGGACTGCGCCGCACCGACACCCTCTGGAAAGCGCTCGGGAAGGCCGCCGTGCTTTCCGACGGCCGGGAAAACCTTCCGCTCGTGCTTCTCACCACAGACGCGCCGGCCAAGGGCAGCAGTGGTTCCGCCGCCCTTGAAACGCTCAGAGGTCCGGGGCGCCCCGTGTTTGACGTGGTCGAGCTACTCGACACCGACGACCAAGCTCGGCTGCGCAACTACGCCCTGCGGGGTCGGCCCGACCGCTGATCCGTTTTCGACCCGCTCCCGAACGGGTACCGGTAGACGAATGACCGTTCTCAAGCCGCTCGGCGAACACGAGCTGTTGCTGTTCCTGCTCCAGTTCGTCCTGCTGTTGGCTGCAGCTCGCGCTCTGGGAGTCGTGGCCACCCGACTGGGACTGCCGTCCGTCGTCGGCGAGCTGCTCGCCGGCGTTCTGCTTGGGCCGAGCCTGCTCGGCAACGTTGCCCCCGACCTGTTCCATGGGATCTTTCCCCAGAGCGCCGAACAGGTCCACCTCCTGGAGATCGTTTCGTGGCTTGGCGTGATCATGCTCCTGATCCTCACCGGGCTCGAGACCGACGTCGGCCTGATCGTACGTAAGGGCAAAAGCGCGGTGGCCATCAGCCTGGGCGGGATCGCGGTGCCGTTTGTGAGCGGCGTCGCGTTGGGCTTCCTGTTGCCCAAGGACTTCCTCGCCGCGCCGGGCAAGCAACTGGTCTTCGCGCTGTTCATCGGTACGGCGATGAGCATCTCGGCCATCCCCGTTATCGCCAAGGTGCTGATGGAGATGAACATCATCCGGCGCGACATCGGTCAGATCACGTTGGCGGCAGGCATGATCGACGACACCATCGGCTGGATCCTTCTGTCTGTCGTGGCCGGGCTCGCGAGTAGCGGCACGATCAACCCGCTCACCGCCGGCCGGTCACTTCTGTCGGTCGCGGTCGTACTCGTTCTCGCGTTCACGCTCGGACGGAAACTCGTGAGCCTCCTCATCCGCACACTCGACAACCACGTGGGCGGCGACGCGGTCATGATCACGACGCTCATGGTGCTGGCCCTGGCCTTCGGCACGATCACCGAGGCGCTGCATCTCGAGGCCGTGCTTGGCGCCTTCGTAGCGGGAATCCTCGTCGGCCAGGTGAAGCGGTTCGACGACCGGCTGCGCCACATCTTCGAGCAAGTCACGCTCGGGGTCTTCGCGCCGCTGTTCTTCGCCGCTTCGGGGCTGCGGGTCGACCTCGCCAAGTTGGCCGAGCCCAAGATCCTGGCCGTCGGGGTGCTGGTCCTCGCCATCGCCATTCTCGGCAAGTTCGTCGGCGCTTACATGGGGGCGAGGGTCAGCCGGCTCGGACATTGGGAGGCGTTGTCGCTCGGTGCTGGCATGAACGCCCGCGGCGCCATGGAGATCATCGTCGCGACAATCGGTTTCAGCCTCGGGATCCTGACGGCCGAGATGTACTCGATCATCCTCATGGTCGCCATCGTGACCTCGCTGATGGCGCCACCCATCCTGCGCTGGACGCTTTCGCACGTGGTGCCCACCGAGGAAGAGCAAACGCGCCTCGAAAACGAGGACCGGCGGCGGGAAAGCTTCGTCGGCAACCTCAAGCGGGTGTTGGTGCCCGTCGTGCCGGGCGGCAACGGACAGTCCGCGATGGCGGCCAAGCTGCTGGGCCTGCTCGTGAAAGAGGAGGACGTCGAAGTCACGAGCCTTGCCCTTCAAAGCGACGGCGACGGCCGCGAACGTCGTCCGCAAACGCCAGTGCTCGACGAGCTCGAAGATGCCCGGAGCATCACCCGCACCGACGACCGTCAGCACTCCGAGATCATCCTCGCCGAGGCCCGACGCGGGTACGACTTGCTGGTCTTGGCGGCCTCCGAACGGCGCGCCGACGGCCACGGACCGCTCTTCGACGACTTCATCGACGACGTGATCCAAGAGTCTCCGTGCTCTCTGCTGGTCATGACCTCCCGCGACGGTGACGACCCCGACGAGCGTCTCGACAGACTGTCGCGAGGACACATCCTCGTTCCGATCTCGGGCAGCGACGCCGACCGCTACGCGGCCGAGGTCGCCTTCGCCATGGCCTCTCAGCGCGGCGCCGAGGTCGACCTCGTGCACGTAGTGAGCGGTCCGCAGCATGCTCTACGTATGGGAGCTGACGAGGCGATCCTCAATGCAGTCAAGATCGGAGAGGACATCGTGACGAAAACCGGCGCGCTCGGAGAGGCGATGGGTGTGACCGTCAACACCGACGTCCTCGTCGCCGATCAACCCGAGCAGGCGATCCTCGAACGGGCCGAACGGCGCGCCGACCTCGTGGTTCTCGCGAGTGGTCGGAAGCCGGTCACCGATCGAGCATTCTTTGGCCACCGGATCGACTACGTCATCAGCCATGCCGATTGCCCGGTGGCGGTCGTGAGCGTCCGCTGACGCCTCAGTGAACGACCGCGATGACCCGGGCGAGAGCGACAGCGAGAAGGCGGCATGGCAACGGCTGACGCAAGGCGAGCAGCGGTGGCCGGTCACGGTGGCTGTCGTTGCCGCGCTGGCAATGCAGGCGACACTCCCCGATCGACTCGTGCTCGGCAACCGCTGGGTGTTGCCAGGAGTTGGCGCGGTTCTGCTGATCGCGGTCGTGGCCGCGAATCCACGCCACATCGACAAGGACTCGACGTTCGTACGCGTCGCCGCCCTCGCCCTGGCTGCCACCATCAGCCTGGCCAACGCCGGGTCCG
>JALZBN010000209.1 GCA_030947365.1 Actinomycetota bacterium | reverse complement strand
GTACACGATCGCGAAAGCGGTTGGCGGCCCCTCGGTTGCGGCAGACGACGAGCAGGGCGGAAGGGGAGTTCGTCTCGAGCAGCGACACGTAACGAGCCAGCAGGGTTGTCGTCTTCCCGGTGCCGGCCGCGCCGCGGATCCGCTCGTGGCTCATGCCCACTGGCCGCGCCGGACGAGTACCTCCTTCAGCACTGCCGGACGGTCGGTCATGATCCCGTCGACGCCGAGGTCGAGGAGCCGGTCCATCTCCGGCGCGTCGTCGATGGTCCAGATGTGCACGCGGATCCCTCGCGCGTGGGCGGTGTCGAGGTAGCGACGGTCGGCCACGGGAAAAGGTCCGCGCCGCACCGGCACCTGGCTGCACGCGCCGCCGACGTGGCCGACCGGCGCGCCCCAGCTGGCGGCGCGCAGCCGGGCGATGGCGAGCGGCCCCATCGACGTGCAGACCCGGTCGGACGAAAGGTTGCGGAACCGGGCGAGGCGAGTGTCGGAGAAGGCGCCCACACATACGCGGTCGTTGGCGTTGGTCTTGCGCAGCACCTCCACCAACGGCTCGATTGCGGTGTCGTGCTTCATGTCGATGTTGACCCGCAGGTCGGGCCAGGTGCCGAGCAGCTCCTCGAGCAGAGGGATGGGCTCGCCGCTCACCCGCGCCGCGCGCACTTCGTCCCACGACAGCTCGCGGATCTTGCCGGTGCGATCGGTGACCCGGTCGAGATCCTCGTCGTGGAACGCCACGAGCGTGCCGTCGGCCGTTGCGTGCACATCGGTCTCGACGTAGCGGTAGCCCATCTCGACGGCCGCGGCGAAGGCAGTCATCGTGTTTTCGGGGTAATCGCCGGCGCCCCCGCGATGGGCGAGAGGGAGGGGCCCGGGGTGATCGAGGTAGGCCCACCGTGTCGCCATACGGTTCGACGGTACCCCCTGGGGTAGACACGGGCTCATGGCTGGCTTGATTCTCGTGAACCCCCACTCCGGCGACGAGTCGTCGGTCGACGAGCTGCGCGAGCTCTTCTCCGAGCACCAGGTGGTCGAGTGCGCGCCCGACGAGATGCCGAAGCTCGCCGAGGAAGCGGTCAGCAAAGGCGTGGACTTTGTCGGCGTTGCCGGAGGCGACGGCACCATTCGATGCGTGAGCGAGATCCTGACTGAGGGAAACATGCCCTTACTCCCGGTGCCGGCGGGTACCCGCAACCACTTCGCTCGTGAGCTCGATATCCCCACGCTGGAGTCGGCGGCCGAGGCGGCTACCGGGGGTGAGCGTGTGGCCGTCGACGTGGGCGAGGTCAACGACTGCCGGTTCATCAACAACTCGAGCATCGGCGCGTACCCGGCGATCGTGGTGACGCGAGAAGAGCACGAGAAGCGCTTCTCCAAGTGGTTGGCCAACCTCCTGGCCATCTGGATGCAGCTGCGCCAGAGTCACCGTTTCTCCGTCGGTGTCGACGGGAAGCACTACCGGGCCTGGATGGTATTCGTCGGCAATGGCTTATATGGCAAGGGTTTGTGGAGCCTGGGGGCGCGCGAATCGTTGCACGACAACGTCCTCGACTTTCGGCTCGTGCGCGCCGACCTGCCGCTGGCCCGTTGCCGGGTCGCTCTGGCGTTGCTGACCGGGCGCTTGGAGGGGTCGCCGCTGTTGGTTCACGGCCAGTTTCAGGAGCTGCAGCTCGACCTCGATGGTGACGCCGTCGACGTCGCCCTCGACGGTGAAGTCGAGACGCTGAAGCCGCCGCTGCGCTACCGGTCGCTGGCCGGCGCGCTCGCCGTGCTGGTGCCGGCGTCGGCGTCGGTGTCGGCGAAGACCGTCGAGCGGTAGTACTTCAGTTCGTCGATGCTCTCCCGGATGTCGTCGAGAGCGCGGTGCGCGCTCTCCTTGCGCGGCGCGCCGGCGAAGGCCTCGGGGTACCACCGCCGGCACAGCTCCTTCACCGTCGACACGTCGACCGAGCGGTAGTGGAGGTACTCCTCGATCTCGGGGAGGTAGGCGGCGAGGAAGCGCCGGTCGGTACCGATGGAGTTACCGGCGAGCGGCACCGTCTTGGCTTCCGTGGCATGGGCCTTGATGAACTCGAGCGTGGCTTGCCCTGCTTCTTCAAGGGTCGTGGTCGAGTTGGTGATGCGCTCGAGCAGACCGCTGCGCTTGTGCATCTTGCGCACGAAGTCGTCCATGTGGGCGAGGGCTTCGGGCGGCTGGTGGACGACGAGGTCAGGGCCTTCGGCGATGATGTTGAGGTCGTCGTCGGTGACGAGGGTGGCGATCTCGACGACCACGTGGCGCGCCGGGTCGAGGCCGGTCATCTCTAGATCCATCCACACGAGCATGTGGCGGCGATCGTAGGCTGCCCGGCGCGTGATCGACGTACCCGTGCTTCGGCTCGACCCAGACTTGCCGCTGCCTTCGTATGCGCGGGCGGGTGACGCCGGCGCGGACTTGGTGGCGCGTTTTGACCTGGTTCTGCCCGCGCGTGGGGGGCGGGCGTTGGTGCCGACGGGCGTGGCCGTGGCCATCCCGGTCGGTTGGGCCGGCTTGGTGCTGCCCCGCAGCGGCCTCGCCTTGCGCAATGGCGTCACCGTGCTCAACACGCCGGGACTCATCGATGCCGGCTACCGCGACGAGCTCAAGGTGTTGCTGGTGAACACCGACGCTGTGTCCTCGTATTCGGTCCGGCGCGGAGATCGAATCGCCCAGCTGGTCATCCAAAGGGTCGAGCAGGCGGAATTCGTCGTGGTCTCCGAGCTATCGGAGTCGGACCGCGGCGGAGGCGGCTTCGGCCACACCGGCCGCTAACTTTCAGAGTGCTTCTTCCCGTGTAAACCGCCCCTGTGCGCCTCCGATCACACGGCAAACCGCAGTCCCAAACGCGCCGGCCCCATCCTTGGGCGCGCCGGAAACGGTTTGGTAGAGTTCGGAGCACTGCGGACGTGGCTCAGTGGTAGAGCATCACCTTGCCAAGGTGAGGGTCGCGGGTTCGAATCCCGTCGTCCGCTCGACGAATGCCCAGGTCAGGGGCCATTTCGGGGGCCCCTGACCTTCGTCTATCCCTCAGCGGTCTACTAAGTAGGTCTACTATGGCAGGGCTCTAGCGGCCGATCTACTACGGGGGCGGGCATGGCGAAGGCGGGTACGACTCCTAAGCGACGCTCAAAGGTGGCTGCCGGCCGTCCCGCAGACCATCGACGAACTCGGGGGAGCGGCGGTGTCTTCTTCGTCCGCGACGGCATCTGGCGCGTGGACGTGGAGGTCGGTCGTGATCCTGTAACCGGCCGCCGGCGTCGCGTCTCGCGCAGAGTCCAGGGGACTCGCGAAGACGCGGAGCTCGCGCTGGCCCGCCTGAAGGTCGCCGACCACGAGAAGCGCCTCCCGACCGGCGGAACAAGCGCTCGGTCGGTCGCCGCGGTATTCCAGCTCTACCGCCAGGCGATCGACGCTGGGCTGATTG
>JALZBN010000208.1 GCA_030947365.1 Actinomycetota bacterium | reverse complement strand
CTCAGATCGAAGAGTTGTGGAGCCGCAAGGGCGAGCTGAGCCCGGCGGATGGCGACGCCCGCGCCGTGGTCGACGAGGCGATCGCCTTGCTCGACAATGGCGAGGCGCGCGCCGCCGAGCTTGACGATTCGTCGGGCGAGGTCGTCGTCAACGTGTGGCTCAAGCAGGCCATCCTCTTGCTGTTCCGGGTCGCGGCCATGGAGGTCATGGAGCTGGGCCCGTTCGAGTACGTCGACCGCATCCCGCTGAAGCGGGGTTACGAGGCTGCCGGCGTGCGGGTCGTGCCCGGCGCGTCGGCGCGCTACGGCTCCCACCTGGAGCGAGGTGTCGTGCTCATGCCGAGCTACGTGAACATCGGCGCGAGGGTCGGCGCCAACACCCTCGTCGACACGTGGGCGACGGTCGGGTCCTGTGCCCAGGTTGGCGCCAACGTGCACCTCTCGGGCGGGGTGGGCATCGGCGGTGTCCTCGAACCGCCGCAGGCCGCGCCGGTGATCATCGGTGACGACGCCCTCATCGGCAGCCGTTGCATGGTGGTCGAGGGGGCCCGGGTGGGGCGGGGCGCGGTGCTCGGCGCGGGAATGATCCTGTCGTCGTCGATCCCGGTGATTGACGCCGAGACCGGTGAGCAGCTGTCTCGCGGCGCGGTGCCGCCGTGGTGCGTCGCCGTGACCGCCACCCGTCCCCGGGCCTTTGCCGGCGGCGAGTTCGGGTTGCCGTGCGCCTTGGTGGTGAAGCGCCTGGCCGAAGGCGAGCGCCACGACAAGGCCCAGTTGGAGGCCGTGCTGCGCCAGCACGGCGTGGCCGGCGCGTGACGTGACCGACCTTCTTGCCCTGACCGCGTCGCTCGTCGACATCCCGTCGGTGAGCCACGGCGAGACGGCAATGGCCGACCACGTCGACGGCTGGCTGTCGGCCATCCCCACGCTGTCGGTGACGAGGGTGGGCGACAACATCGTGGCTCGTACGACGCTGGGCCGCTCGCAGCGCCTCCTCCTCGCCGGTCACCTCGACACGGTGCCGGCGGCGGGAAACGACCACGCCCGCATCGACGGCGACGTCTGCTGGGGGCTCGGTTCTGTCGACATGAAGTCGGGAGTGGCCGTCATGCTCGAGCTCGCTCGCAGCGTGCCGGAGCCGGCCGTCGACGTCACCTACGTCTTCTACGTTTGCGAGGAGGTCGACTTCCACAGCAACGGGCTTGAGCAGCTCTTCGCCGAGCGAGCCGACCTGCTCGAGTGTGATGCGGCGGTGTTGACCGAACCCACCGGCGCGCACATCGAGGCCGGGTGTCAGGGCACCATGCGTATCGACGTGGTCATGGAGGGCCGGCGCGCCCACTCGGCGCGGTCGTGGCTGGGGCGCAATGCGATCCAACGATTGGCGCCGGTGCTCGGCGCGCTCTGCGAGTACGAAGGGCGCACCGTCGTGCTCGACGGGTGCGAATTCCGCGAAGGCCTGCAAGCCGTGCTGGTGGATGGGGGGGTGGCGGGCAACGTCGTACCCGATCGCGCCGTGCTCACGCTGAACCACCGCTTCGCTCCCGACCGCACCGTCGACCAAGCCGCAGCCCACGTACGCGCCGTGGTCGGCGACGTCGACGGTTTCGAGGTGGTTGACTCCGCGCCGCCCGCGCCGCCGGCCCTCGGTCACCCTTTGTTGACGTCGTTGTTGGCCGCCGCGGGTGGCACACCGCAGGCGAAGCTGGGATGGACCGACGTGGGACGCTTGGCGGCGCGGGGGATCCCGGCCACCAACTTCGGTCCGGGCGACCCCAACCTGGCTCACGCGCCGGACGAGCGGGTGACGAGAGCCGACGTCGACCGTGTCTACACGGTGCTGGCGCGACTGCTGGAAAAAGGTCCCCTCGAAAAAAGCCTTCTCGCGCCGCCCGAAATACCTGCGAAAATGTAGACGTGCGTTCGGGGCGGTTCCTTGGTGCTCTCACCCTCGTGGCCGCCACCGTCCTCGGTTCAGTCGGATTGGCCGCGCCGGCCAGCGCCAGCAACGATCCGTTTTTCGACCGCCAGTGGGGTTTGGCGCAGATCGCCGCGCCGCAGGCTTGGTCGACAGCCACCGGCGCGGGCGTCACGATCGGCATCGTCGACACCGGCGTCGACCTGACCCATCCCGACCTCGCGGCCAAGGTGACGGCCACGGCTAGATGTCTCGGAGCCCCGTGCCGCGACGGCGGCGGCCAAGACGACAACGGCCACGGCACGATCGTGAGCGGCATCGCCGCCGCTGTCACCGGCAACGGGCGCGGTATCGCGGGCGTCGCACCCGACGCATCGCTCGTTGTGGCCAAAGTGCTCGACGCCGATGGCTCGGGTCGGGTCGACGACATCAATGCCGGAATTCGTTGGGTCGTCGACCACGGCGCCCGGGTCGTGAACCTGAGTCTTGGCGACCCTGACTTCCTGCTGACGAGCCTCCTCGGCACGCCGCTACGCCCGGGCATTGAGTATGCGTGGGCGCACGGGGCGATCCCCGTGCTCGCGGCGGGCAACTACCACTTGGGCGTGCTCGACCTCGGCAGCGCCAACTACGGCCAGTTGAACGCACTCGTCGTCGGCGCCACCGACAGATCTGGCGGGGTGCCGTCGTATTCGAGCCCGATCGGCAACGCCAAGTGGGGCCTGGTCGCGCCCGGCGGCTCGGGCGCGGGCACGGCCGACGACAACGTCATTTCCACCGATAGTGATGGCGGTTACGTGGCCGCGGCCGGAACGTCGATGGCCGCGCCGCACGTGTCGGGAGCGTTGGCCGTGCTGCTCAGTGAGGGACTCAGTCCGTTAGACGCGGTGCAGCGGCTGATCTCCACGCTCGATAGCTCCGTCGCCTGTGGCACCGGCTGCAAGGGCCGCCTGAATCTCGGCGCGGCCGCTGGCGGCGCGGACCAACCCGCGGTGGCAGCCCAGGAGGTGGCGCCACCGTCGACGTTGACACCCGCGCCGAAGCCGTCGGGGTCGACGCACGGCGCGGTGACGACACCGCCTTCGCCGGCGTCAGCACCGGTCGAGTTGGCCGACCCGCTCCTGCCGGCCCGCGCCGCGGGGGCGGCGCGGGGGCTAGGCCCTACTGGTCAGGACGGTCGCAGCCCTGCGGTGGTTGGTCTGGCCGTGGTGCTGGTGGTGGCTGTGGGTTCCGGTGCCGGCGGCGTGGCCTGGCGACGGTTCACAGACGTCGCACGATGGTGACGACCTTCCCGTAGATGGACACGTCGGCGGCGTCGAGCTCGATGGGTGAGAACTCGGGATTGGCCGGTTGCAACGAGATGGTGTTGCCCTTGCGGGTGTAGGTCTTGATCGTCGCTTCGTCGCCGGGAATGCCGGCAACGACGATATCGCCCTTGCGAACCTCGGTCTCGCGGCGCACGACGGCGTAGTCGCCATCGAGAATGCCAGCCTCGATCATCGACTCGCCTCGCACCCGCAGCATGAACAGCTCG
>JALZBN010000033.1 GCA_030947365.1 Actinomycetota bacterium | reverse complement strand
GCGTTGGTGATCTTGAGGTCGAGCCGGTCGGCCCCGTCGAGCGCCAGACCGACGGCCGACGCAAGTATCTCGAGGAGCTGGTCGAGGTTCTGATGCGCGCCGGTCGCCTCGAGCAGCTCGGTGAGGCGCTCGTCGAGCGCGGGGACGCCCGTGCGAGTGCGGGTAGGTCGTGTTGTCATCTCGTCCGGGAAGGTTAGGGGCGATAAGACTGGATTCCGACCGCTCCCGTGGGGGACCATGCCGGGCGTGTCGCCGTGGGACCTCCTCTTCGTTCCGGGCGCCCTGCTCTTCATCTCCCTCCTGCTCGCGGGCATGTCGTGGTTCGAACAGCGGGTTCTCTCGCCGCGGTCGCTGATCCTCCACAGTGCTCGTTCGCGACACGCGCCGCCCGATCACGTGGAAGCGCTCGTTGCGGCCCAGTCAGAAAAGCTGCTCGAGGGACGACTCACGCGACCAGAACGCCGCGACCGGAGCTGATTACTGGAACCGACGCTGAGAGCTGCGGACGGCGCGCACGACCATGACGTCTTTGCGGAACGGGATGAGGTCGTAGAGCTTCAGCGCCGCACCGACCGCTAGGTCGCGCGGGGCCGGACGTCTCGACGATCGCACGGCCTGCCACCAGCTGGAACTGAATCGGCCCTCGCGGTATCCGTCGACACGAAGCCCATGCGCGGCCAACGCCTCAAACAGGGCGCGCCGCGTGAACACATGCACGTGACCCGACGGGCTCTGTTCGCCAAACGGATTCCCGTAGCGGTGCTGTGAGGCGGCCTCCACGCCCGGAGGTTGCACGCCGAGGAGAAGTGATGCCACCACCAGAAGCGAATCGAGCCGGGGCGTGGACAGAATGACGTGGCCGCCCGGCGCGAGAACCCTCACGATCTCGTCGAGGAACGCGTCGGGGTCGAGGAGGTGTTCGATGACCTCGAGCGAAACGATCACGTCAAACGCGCCGGCCGGAAACGGCAGTGGGCCGGGAAGGCGAGCGATCACCCGGGAGACGGCCCCTCGCCGCGGCGCGAGCGGCGCCGGGCTGCCAACGTCGACTGCTACACCGATGGCCGCCGTGGCCGCTGCCGACGCCTCGGCGGTGATGAACCCGTCACCGGCGCCGAGGTCGAGGACTCGCCGGGCCCCCGCCGGCACAAGGGCCATCGCCAGCGCAACGCGGTGATCGAGCTTTATCCCATTGCCGGCTGGCCGGTATCCCCGGTAACGGGGATCGGCACCCGACCACTCACCCGGGGGTTGATCGAGCGCGGCCGGGCCGGCTGATGTTGTCGACGACTGGTCGGGCACAGATCAATTGCTATCGCACGCGACCGACTGCGCTGCGTGTGTACGGCCGATCCGCCGACCCGAGGATCGGATCCGGGCAACGGCACCCGAAAGGGCGACGACAAGCAACAGTGCGAGGGCGATCCAGGGTGGGCGTCCGAGCCGACTGGAGTCAGTCGCGGCAACGATGGCCGAAGCCGACGTCCCCCTGAAGCCGGCGACCGTCACCGCCGATGCCGACGCGGGTCCGGCGGCAGGGTCGGGTAGCGCGCTATCGACCCGTATCGTGAACAGCGTCGAACGGAGTTGCAGAGTGGCTGCGAAGCTCCGGCCGTCGACGGCAAGTGGCCCGGCAGGGCCGTCAAAGGTGACCTCTAGGGCGCGCCCGGAAGGGCCGACACGTGAGACCCGAGTGCTCGTGGCATCGCGGTATCCGAAGCGGTGGCCGATCTCCGACAATGGCAACGTCACGTTCCATGGCATCGGGTCCTGGGTCGGGTACGGAGCCGACCGCAGGTAGGGATAGTCGCCGTCGGGACTGCCGAACCCTTCCTCCGGCGTCGCCGACACCCCGCCTCCACTCGCCGAGTACACCGATAGCGCCAGCGATCCCTTGTAGAGCAACACGTCGCCCTCGGTGTCGGCCACCGCCTCGTTCATCGCCCCATACTCGGCGGTCTCGCCGAGATAGACCTGGCAATGATCAGTGCTGCACAGCGTTGCTCCGGCGGCAGGCGCCCGCAGCGCGTACGTGCGGGCCGCGATCGCCTGGGCCCGCAACGCGGCGGGTGGCCAACCCGGGTCGCGTACCTCACCCATGCCTCGGAGGTACTTCTCAACGTCGACGGCATTGACAAGCTGCAGGCCGGCGCCGTCGGCCGATGTCTCGAGCGTGCCGGAGTAGCGGCGGCCGAGTTCGGGCAGCACGACCGAGGATCCCCCAGTCGGGACGATGCGCAAAGCCCGATCGGATGTCGGCTCCGATGGTGCTGGGCTCGCCGGCGGTGCCTTGGCCGCTGCCTGCGCTGCGGACGGCGGGGGAGCGGCGGTCGGTGGGGGCCCGACCGGTATGAGCCCAAGCAGCAGACTGGTCGCGGTCGTCGGCGGCGCCGCCGCGGCCGGCGCAGGAGTCTCGTCGGGTGAGGCCGCAGCCGTCTCGTCGCCGCTCGCCGGAGTAGCCCCGGCCAGCGGGACGGCGTGGAACCGCCCTCCGTCAGCCGACAAGCGCACGCTGCCTCCGACATCGACGGAGATCGGGAACCCCGGCGCGCCGACGCCGTCGGTGATCTCGCCACCCTCGGGAAGGCTCACGGTGACGGCAGGCTGCGGCGCGTCGAAGACGGTGACATTGACGGTGCCGCTTCGATGTCCGAGCGTCGTCCCCGGATAGAAGGCCTGAAGGATGTCGTCGGTGCCCGCGCCGTTGGCGCCCATGGCGAGGGCTCCGTCCTGCGACATGCCGACACCATGACCCCAGCCCCGACCATCGATCACGACTTGCGGCACCGGAGGAGCGCCTTGAGCGGCGACGGGCCATGGCAGGACGACGGCCGGCCCCACCATGACGCCGGCCGCGAGCAGTCCAATGATCGACTTCCGCATCCCTCCATCGTGGCCCGCGCGAAAACAAATTGCCCATCTGCGGGCGGAGGTCGCCGGAATGCTGATCGAGCTGGCGACCAATGCTGGGGTAATGCTGGTGCCGTGACCCAACCCGATGCCTTCGATGCCCCGACCGCCTTCGACGTCCTAACCGACGAGCTCGACTATGCGATGTTCATTGTGACCGCAGCCTCCGGCGCGCGCCGGGGTGGGTGCCTCGTCGGCTTCAGCACCCAGTGTTCGATGGATCCGTTGCGCTACCTCGTGTGCCTGTCGCGCCTGAACCACACGACCGCGGTCGCCTCCGACGCCGCCGTCCTGGCTGTTCATGTGGTCACCGCCGGGGCACGAGACCTGGCCAAGCTATTCGGTACCAATTGCGGTGAAGACGTCGACAAGTTCGAACAGTGCGAGTGGACACTCGGCACCGAGGGAGTCCCACTCCTCACCGGGTGCCCAGACAGGTTCATCGGTCGGATTCGGTCGCAGCATGATCTCGGCGATCACATCGGCTTCGTGCTCGACGTGGGTGAGGTCTCCTCCGGCGCGCCGGGACCGCCGCTCACCTTCCAGCAACTGCGAGATCTGCGGCCGGGTCACCCTGCGTGACGACGCCAGCGGCTGGGCGCCTGGCGCGTCTGCGCTATGCCGGCATCGCCGCCGTTGCGATCCTGTGGGCAAGCATCGGCTTCGGGATGCTCCGTACCGGCCTCGGCTTCTTCGAGGATCGACCGATCAGCTACCTCGGCACCGATCCAAAGACGGAGTTGTTGTTCACCTCGGCCATGCTCGCCTCTGCCGTTTTGTTTGCTGCGTTCTACTTCTTCGTCTACGACTGGTACTCGTCGTCACCGAGCTTCCTTGCGGTTGGGCTCGTCGGGCTTGTCGGGCAGGTCGTCGCCGGGATCGTGCCCCTCTCGGGGCCCGGCGCGTCGCACACAGTTCATGCGACCGGCGGGATTGTGGTCGGACTCTCGCTTCCATTGCTCATGTGGCGATTCGCCGCCAGCCAGCCCAGGTCAGCGTGGCGCCGGGGGAGCTACCGGTTCTTTTGGGCGGAGGTCGTAGCCTGCGTCATCGGTGTCTTGCTGTCTCGATCAATGCGCGCCGCAGTCGCCGAGATCATCCCCGGGGCCGGGTTCCACCTCTGGATCTTTTTCATGACCGTCCGCTCACTGCGAACCGCGCCGGCGCGCCGCCGTCAGCGCACGAGAGGCTTGTATTTGATGCGATGAGGCTGGTCGGCGGCGGCGCCGAGCTCCTTGTGGCGAATCACCTCGTAGTCGGCGAAGTTGCCTTCGAACCAGCGCGCCCGGCTGTCGCCTTCGAACGCGAGCACGTGGGTGCAGATCCGGTCGAGGAACCACCGGTCGTGGCTGATGACGACCGCACATCCGGGGAAGGACTCCAGCCCGTCTTCGAGCGCCCGGAGCGTGTCGACATCGAGGTCGTTGGACGGCTCGTCGAGCAACAACACGTTGCCGCCCCGCCGCAGCATCTTGGCCAGGTGCACGCGGTTGCGCTCACCGCCAGACGCCTTACCCACCGGTTTCTGCTGGTCGGAGCCGGTGAAGTTGAACGAGGCGACGTAGGCGCGACCGTTGATCTCGCGCGCACCGATCTTGAAGAACTCCTGACCGCCGGTGATCTCCTCGTAGATCGACGTTTCCGGGTCGAGGCTGTCGCGGCTCTGGTCGACATAGGACAGCTCGACGCTCGCGCCGATCTTCACCGATCCACTGTCGGGCTTCTCCTCGCCAGTGAGCATCTTGAAGAGCGTCGTCTTGCCCGCACCGTTGGGACCGATCACACCCACGATGCCCGCAGGAGGCAACGAGAAGGAGAGGTCATCGATGAGGAGGCGGTCACCGAACGACTTGGTGAGGTTCTCGGCTTCAATGACCAGGTCTCCCAGTCTCTCGCCGGGAGGGATCGCGATTTCTAGACGGGCCGCAGCGCCGTCGGCGGCGCGGGCCTCGGCCAGAAGCTTGTCGTACGCGCCGAGGCGGGCCTTCGACTTGGCGTGGCGCGCCTTGGCCCCCATACGCACCCACTCGAGCTCGCGAGCGAGGGTCTTGGCTCGGGCGCTGTCAGCCTTCTGCTCGACCCGCAGGCGCTCCTGCTTCTGCTCGAGCCAGCCCGAGTAGTTGCCTTCGAAGGGCGTTCCCCGGCCGTGGTCGAGCTCGAGGATCCAGCGGGCGACATTGTCGAGGAAGTATCTGTCGTGGGTAATGGCAACGACGGTGCCCGGATACTCCTTCAGCGTTCGCTCGAGCCACGCCACCGACTCGGCGTCAAGGTGGTTCGTGGGCTCGTCGAGTAGCAGCAGGTCTGGCTTCGACAACAGCAGGCGGCATAACGCGACGCGCCGGCGCTCGCCACCCGACAAGGTCGCGACCTCTGCGTCGCCGGCGGGCAACCGGAGGGCATCCATGGCGATCTCGATCTGACGGTCGAGGTCATTGGCGCCCTTTGCCTCGATCTCGGCCTCGAGCCGGGCCTGCTCTTCACCGATCTTGTCGAAGTCGGCGTCAGGGTCTGCATAGCGGGCGAGCACCGCCTCGTACTGGCTCAACAGGGCGGCGACGGCACCCACGCCATCCATGACGTTGGCCTTGACGTCCTTCGCCGGATCGAGGTGTGGCTCCTGTTCGAGCAGGCCGACACTGAAGCCAGGGGAGAGGCGGGCCTCGCCGGTGAACCCCTCGTCGACGCCGGCCATTATCCGCAACAGCGACGACTTGCCCGATCCGTTAGGACCGATCACACCGATCTTGGCGCCGGGGTAGAACGCCAGCGTCATGTCCTTCACCACCTCCTTGTCGGGAGGGTGGAAGCGACTGACGTTGCGCATTGTGAAGATGAACTGAGCGGCGTTGGCCATCGCCGCCGACCCTACCGGCTGATCAAGATGCTGCAGCCACCAGGACCGGCTGAGGCGCCCGGCGATGAACAGTCGCTATTGCGATGACGAGCGCGAGATTCACGAGGGCACCAATCTCGAGGGCAACACTCTGGTTGGCACCGAGAGTCCAGGTGCTCTCCATCCATCCGAAGAGAGAAGCGTTGCGGCTGATGACGACGGCCGCCAGCGACGCGGCCTCGAAGACCATGGCGCCGGCGAGCACCAATGGCGCGAGCCGGCGAAAGCGCACGGTGGTAACGAGGAGCGCGAGCGCCAGCACCAACGACACGGCGGCATTTATGGGGAAGCCGATGCGCACGACGTCGCGGCCCGGAACGATCGCGGGGAGGGCACGGTAGGTGTCCTGCCACTCGCGCAGGTGGACGTAGCCACCAGCCAGTACGAACAGGGCGGCGATGAGAATCAGTGGGGTGGTCACGCGGCGCATGGGGGCTCCTATCGATCACCCAAGGTTCGGCGCGGCGCGGGCTTTGGGATGACGGCCGCCGTTCGCTCGTGGTCGAGCAACCAGCGCTTGCGCTCCAAGCCGCCGGCGAAACCAGTGAGCACACCCTTGGCGCCGACGACCCGGTGACACGGAACGATGATGCTGACGGGGTTGCGAGCGACGGCGTGACCGATGGCTCGGGCCGCCCCCGGTTGCCCGACATTCGCCGCCAGCTCCCCGTACGTCACCGTCTCGCCGAACGGGATGTCGACGAGTGCCTTCCAGACCGTGAGCTGAAAGGCGGTGCCGCGTGGATCGACGGCAAGGTCGAATGTCGTCCGGCGACCATCGAACCATTCCGCGAGCTGACGGACCGTCTCTGCAAATGCCTCGTCGTCACGGCGCGCGCCGTCGAGCAACGGCGCGCGCTTGTGGTCGGTCATGTAGACGCCGCTCAGCCGTTCGCCGTCGCCCGCGAGCGAGATCAAACCGATAGGGCTGGCAACGGATCTCACAATCAGGTTCATTGGTCGTTCTCCTTTGTCGACAGTTCTCGCGACGAGGGGGCGAGAGACGCCCACAGGTGGTGCAAGGCGTAGGAACGCCACGGTCGCCACCGTTCGGCGCGCACGGCCGCGTCTCGTGGCGTGTCGGGCAGACCGAGGCGGGAGAGGGCACGGCGGGCGCCGAGGTCGGAGGCAAGGAACGAGTCCGGGTCGCCCAGGGCGCGCAGGCGTATGTAGCTCGCGGTCCACGGACCGATCCCAGAGATGCCCTCCAGCCGGGAGGCAACGTCGTCGCGATCGGAACCCGGGTCGAGCATCAGCTCGCCCGCGGCAAGTGCCTCCGCGACCCGGATGAGCGTCATCGCCCGCGCGCTCGGCATCGGAAAGCGTCCTGGGTCCGCGCCCGCGATGACCGCCGCCGTCGGGAACCTGAGGGTCAGGCCGTCGACAGGATCGGCAACCTGCTCGCCATAGCTCGCGGCCAAGCGGGTCGCGATTGTCCTCGCGCCGGCCACACTCACCTGCTGGCCGATGACGGCGCGTATGGCGATCTCGTCACCGTCGACACACCCGGGTAGCCGCAAGCCGGGCCGAGCCAGCACGAGGGGACGCAGCGCCGGATCCGCGCCGAGCTGGTCGTCTACTGCTGTTGGGTCGGCGTCGAGGTCGAGAAGTCGCCGGCTACGGGCGACAGCCGAGCCCAGGTCGCGGAGGTCGTCGAGTCGCAGCTGACAACGCATATGGCCCTCGTGAGCTTCGAGAACAACACTCGCGGCACCGTGGGGCAAGCGAAGCGTGCGGCGGTACGACGAGTCATCACCCGCTTCGACCCCCGGCACAGCCCTTGCGGCAAGGAACCCGAACAGCTCGGCGGCAGCGAGGGGAGGGCGGTACGCAAGCCGCAGCGTGATTGTGCCGGGGGCGGTGGCTTGTGCCGGTCGGCGCGGGGCTCCTCGAACTTCAGTGGGCGTCAGCGCGAAGACCTCGCGGATGGTGTCGTTGAATTGACGGACGCTGCCGAATCCGACAGCGAAGGCAGTGTCGGCAACGCCGAGGTCTGTCGTCTCGAGCAGCACGCGCGCCGCCTGGGCTCGCTGCGCTCGGGCCAGGGCGAGGGGACCGGCGCCGAGCTCGGCCAAGAGGACCCGGTTCAGCTGGCGCGAGCTGTACCCGAGCCGCGTGGAGAGTCCGCGTACGCCCTCACGGTCGACGGTGCCGTCAGCGATGAGGCGCATCGCTCGGGCGACGATGTCGGCGCGGGTATTCCATTCCGGCGAACCCGGCGCGGCATCCGGTCGGCAACGCTTGCAGGCTCGGAAGCCGGCGCCGTGTGCCGCGGCGGCAGACGGAAAGAATCTGACGTTCGCCTGCTTCGGCGTCATCGCCGGGCAGCTCGGCCGGCAGTAAATGCCAGTCGTGACGACTGCCGTGTAGAACCAGCCGTCGAAACGGGGGTCCCGACTCCGTACCGCTCGGTAACACCGTTCCTCGTCGAGCACCCTCCAAGCATCACATCCTCGGCGGGATGGGTCTGGCGGAAATCGGACACGGTGAAGCGGCCGCCATTCGCGTCGGCTGCGCAAGGATCTAGCCCCCGACATTGACATTACATAACGAGGATTATGGGCGGCTTAGCCGAGGGCGCAGCGGAGTTCGGCGCGCCTAGCCTTGCCGGCGCGATGGACGATGCCTTTGTAATGGACGACACCTTTGTAGCGGTGATGCGCGCCGAGGAGCTCCCCGTCGGCCGTGAGGGCGACTCGGGCATCCGACACGTCGAGGTTGCAGGATCGACGATCCTTCTGGCCCGCCTGAGTAACGGCGACGTAGTTGCGTTCGCGGCGACGTGCCCCCATCAGGCAACCGATCTCGAGCTGGCCAAACTCTGGGACGGCAATGTGCGCTGCGCGCGGCACAACTACCTCTACGACCCGCACACCGGCGAGAACATCCAGCCCACCCAGGACCACCGGCCTGAAAACCTCTGGAAGCTGAAGCCCGGCTACCTCCCGACCTATCCCGCTGTCGAGAAGGACGGCTGGATCCACGTCGGCCCGTGCAACCCGCCCCCCGCCGCCTACAACCCCGCCCTGGAGGTGCGGCCTGCGGGAGCTGACGAGCCGGTCGAGGAGGAGCCTGAGCTCGACGTCGCACTCAGCGAGTCGATGACAGTGGAGGCCGGCACCACCTTCGAGCTGCGGCTTCCCATGTCGCCGTTGCCCGGCTACTCGTGGCAGGTCGAAGTTGAGGGCCCCCTGGTGGTTCTCGACGAGAGCGAGCTCGACGCCAACGAGCCCGAGCTCCGTATCCGTCTGTCGGCCGGCGCGGTCGGCGCGGGTCTGGTGCGCTGCGGCTACTCCGCACCGTGG
>JALZBN010000032.1 GCA_030947365.1 Actinomycetota bacterium | reverse complement strand
GCTGCTGTCTGTCCTGGGTGGTCAGCGCTACGTCACCCTGCTCGATCGCCTGGTTGCCGCGGCACAGGACGGCAGTGAGCACCTCGTCGGCCCCGATGCCTCCCGGCGCGCCGTCGAGCTGCTGCCAGAACTCGTCGCGCGCCCTTGGCGCCACGTAAAGAGAGCAGTCGGCCAGCTTGACGCCGACCCCGTGCCCGACGACCTGCACCAGGTGCGCATCCGAGTCAAGCGCGCCCGGTACGCGGCCGAGGCCGCTGCGCCCGTGTTCGGCAAGCGGGCGAAGAGCTTTGGCAAGGCCCTGGCCGAGGCCCAAGGCGTGCTCGGTGACCACCAGGACGCGATCGTCGCCGAGGAATGGCTGCGCCATGCCATCGTGCGCGCCGGCGCGGTGCAGGCGATGGCCGCCGGTGAACTGATTGCCGTGCAACGGGCCGAAGCCGCTGCGCACCGGCAAGAATGGCCGGCGGCGTGGCGCCGCCTCGATCGCAAGAAGCTCCGGTCGTGGCTCGCGTGAAGAGCCGCGACGAGGTACGCGCCGCGGGAGGCGTGGTCTTGCGCGCCGGGGCCGATGGCGAGCTAGAAGTCCTGCTGGTGCACCGCCCCAAGTACGACGACTGGACCATCCCGAAGGGGAAGCTCGAAGAGGGCGAAACCGACCTAGAGGCCGCGGTGCGCGAGGTCGAGGAGGAGACCGGCTCGCGTTGTGACGTCGGGCGCGAGCTTCCCAGCGTTTCCTACGACGACCGTAACGGCCACCACAAGACCGTGCGCTACTGGGAGATGCGACCCTCGGGCGGCCAGTTCGCCCCCACGTCAGAGGTCGACGAAGCGCAGTGGGTGCCGCTCTCGCGCGCGTCAAGACTGCTCACCTACGACCGCGACCGCACCGTGCTCAAGGCCGTCGACTTCTGAGATGCATTTGTTTGTCGTTCGTCACGCCAAGGCCGGAAGCCGCCATGAATGGGACGGTCCCGACCATCTGCGCCCGCTCAGCAAGAAGGGGCGACGCCAAGCGGATGCTTTGATGAAGCTGCTCGTCGATCGGCGCATCGAGCGGGTGCTGTCGAGTCCGTACGTCCGCTGCGTCGAAACCGTGCAACCACTCGCCGACAAGCTCGGTCTACGGGTCGAGTCCGCCCACGACTTGGCCGAGGGTGCCAACGCCGAGGAGGCGATGGCTCTCGTCCGCCGTCTCACCGGTACCGACGCGGTGCTCTGCAGCCACGGCGACGTCATCCCGAGCATCCTCGATGCGCTCACTTCGCAAGACCGCCTCGAGCTGCCTCCGGGCTATCCGCTCCCGAAAGGTTCGACGTGGGACCTCACGGGGGAGAATGGGACGTACATGGCCGCCCGCTACATCCCCCCGCCGGCATAGACCGGCCGGTACCTTCGCAACAGTGCGCATCGCCGCCCTCGACTTGGGCACCAATTCGTTTCACCTGCTCGTCGTCGACGCCCATCCCGACGGCTCTTTCGCCCCGCTCGTGCGGGAAAAGGAGATGCTGCGTCTCGGCGATGTCGTGGCCCGCAACGGCCGCATCACCGAAGCGGTCGCGGCGCGCGCCGTGGCCACCGTGCACCGCTTCCGCACGCTCATCGACTCCGTCGCCGCCGACGAGACAGTGGCCTGCGCCACTAGCGCCATTCGCGAAGCGGAAAACGGTGACGAGGTTGTCGCCGCCATCGAGGCGGAGGCGGGCATTCCTGTGCACGTCATCGGGGGGTTGGAGGAAGCCCGGCTCATCTTCGCCGCGGTGCGGGCCAGCGTCGTCATCGACCCTGGTCCGGCTCTGTGCTTCGACGTGGGAGGGGGCAGCGTCGAGGTCACGGTCGGCGACGCCAGCGGGCTGCAGTGGGCGTCGAGTGTCAAGCTCGGCGTCGCCCGGCTCACCGCCGAGTTGGTGGCCGACGACCCACCCTCACCCGACGACCTCCGTCGACTCCGCGAGCGCCTCACCGCCAGCCTTGCGCCCTTGGCCGAGGAGGCCGCCCCCTTCGGGCCCCGGATGACCGTCGGCACCAGCGGCACACTGTGCGCGCTTGCCAGGATGGTCGCGGCGCGGCGCCCAGCAGGCATACCGGTGTCGATCAACCAGTTCCGCTTCGGCCGTGACGAATTCCAGGCCGTGCACGACGAGCTCATCTCGTCGACAGCCGCCGAGCGGGCGCGGATGTCGGGACTCGACGCCAAGCGCGCCGACATCATCCCGGCCGGCTCCATGCTCCTGAACACGGCGATGGACCTGTTCGGATTCGACGAGCTCACAGTCAGCGAATGGGCCTTGCGCGAGGGGATGGTGCTCGATGCCATCCAGCGCCACGACCCCGCCGACTGGAGCAGCGACCCTCGCGCCATCCGGCTCTCGTCGGTGCTGCGTCTGGCGCGCGAGTGCAACTGGGACGAGGCCCACGGTCGCCAGGTGGCGCGCCTGGCCGTCGACCTGTTCGACAAGACGATGCCGTTGCACAAGCTCGGCGCGCAAGAGCGCGACGTGCTGGAATGCGCCGGGCTACTCCACGACGTGGGCGAGCACGTCTCCACTGACGGTCACCACAAGCACACCGCGTACCTGATCCAACACGGTCGACTGCGTGGCTTTGCACCCGAGGAGGTCAGCGAGCTGGCGGCTCTGGCCCGCTACCACCGAGGCGGCGATCCCCGTCGATCGCACGATCTCTATTCCACCCTCGACGAGGCCAGCCAGTCACGAGTGGCCCAGCTGGCGTCGCTGCTGCGGGTCGCCGATGGACTCGACCGGGGCCGGTCCTCGGGCGTCGACCGGGTCGACGTGGAGCTCGACGGGTCTCGGGTGCGCATGCTGGTGCACGCCGGCGAGAGCGACATCGACGTCGACCTCTGGGGCGGGCGGCGGAAGCGTGAATTATTCGAGCGTCTCTTCGACCGCCGGCTCGAACTCCTGCCGGGCTAGGTCGGTCTTTCGGCGCAGGCCGGTGACGACGAAACCGCAGGCAACGACGAAGACGAGGATGCTGACCCAGTCGTTCAGCCGCAGACCGAAGATCTCGTGCGCGGGGTCGATGCGCAGGGCCTCGAACCAGAACCGTCCGAACGTGTAGGCGGCGATGTAGACGGCGAAGAGGCGGCCTGGCTCTAACCAGCCGGCGCGCTCGACGGCCAGCACTACGGCGACGACGACGAGGCACCACAACGACTCGTAGAGGAACGTGGGATGGAAGGTGGTGGCGTTGGTGAAGCCAGCAGGCCGATGGGCGAAGTCGATCTCGAGTCCCCACGGCAGCGAGGTCGGACGGCCGAACAGCTCCTGGTTGAAGTAGTTGCCGAAGCGCCCGATGGCCTGCGCGAGAGGGATGGCCGGCGCGACTGCGTCGATCAGCAGGCGCAGGTTCATTCCCCACTTGCGCGCCACGATCAAGCCAACCGCAACTCCCCCGGCCACACCGCCCCAGATGCCGAGCCCGCCGTCCCAGATCTTGAACGCCTTGATGGGGTCGTCGGTGTACAGCTGGTAGTCGGTGATGACGTGGTAGAGCCGCGCGCCGATGAGCCCGGCAGGCACCGCCCACACCGCGATGTCGGAAATCTGCTTCGGGTCGAAGCCCAACGCAGCCCATCGTTTGCGGGCGAGCCAGATGGCGGCCAGGACACCCAGCAAGATGCACATGGCGTAGGCCCGTAGCGGGATCGGCCCCAGGTAGAGGACGCCGCGCGAAGGGCTGGGGATCGACGCGAGAAAGCTCACGACGGAGCCCGGCCCATCTGGTAGTGCCACTGAGCCCGTTGCTGATGTTCGGTGAGGGCCCCGAAGACGCGCCGGAGCCCAAGAGTTATCGAGAAGAGCACGAACAGCAGCACGCACCGGCTGACGTAGAGGACCCGCGCATCGTCGACATTCGTGACGCCTTGGGACCCCACCCGGTTGGAGATAACCAGCGCGAAGACGACCCAGGCCACAAACGCCAGCACCGGGCCGATCCACAGCACGTTGAGTAGGCCGGGAACCCTCGAAGGGCGCGCCGTCGTCCCCCACTCGTTGCGCTGCAGATCGGCATTTCGCCAGATCTCTCGCCCGGCCAAGGTGATGAACACAACGTTGAGCACGGGGATGAAGCACATGATCACGACGATCGATGGCGGTAGCCGGGTCTCCCGTGCCCCCAGGGAGAGCTGATTCTTGTAGGCCCGGTAGAGCCAGACGACGATCACGACATAGGCAGCGGCAGCGAAGCCACCGGCGGCCGCCCACGCGATCCACTGGTGCTTGTCGATCTTGCTGAACAGGTCGGCCAGGCCGGCGCTCGGCGGCACTGTCGCGCCAAGAAAGATGTTGGCGGCGGCAGCGATGATGAGGAACAGAACATCGAGCAGGAACATCAAGCCGATCAGGCTGGAGAGATCGCGTAACGAGCGGAAGGGTGGTAGGCGCGGAGGAGGCGGTGGTGGTGGGGGCGGGGCCAGGGGTGGGGGCGGGGCCGGGGGCGGGGGCGCTGCCTCCATCGGGGGCGCCATCCAGGGCGTACCGGCCACCTCGGGCGGGGCCACTTTTTCCACCGCGGGGGAGTCGGCGATGTCGTGGACCGACGCCAGGTGAGCCCGTAGGCCCCGCTCGGTCTTGTAGGGCCGTCCGCAGACCTCGCAGTTCAGGATCGTTGGTGTCACCACTCACGCGACTGTAGGCCCGTCAATTAGGCCTCGGAAGGGACGTACCCTCGTCGTCATGATGAGAGGAGTCGGACACGGTTGGCACACCGCGCTCTGGCGCGACCCGGATTTCATCGCCAACTCCTCCGCTGTCGAGCGCCCTGTCGCCAAGCGGGTGTGGGCGTTTGCCCGCCCCTACCGGTGGCTTCTGGCGGTGTTTCTGGGCACGATCCTCGTCGGGGCGGTCGTCGGCATCCTGCCGCCGCTCGTCTTCCGGGCCATGATCGACAACCACGCCATCCCCCGGCGCGATCTGGGGGGTCTCACGTGGCTCGCCGTCCTCGCCCTCTCCCTGGCCCTCGCTGACGCGTCCGTCAATATCGTGCAGCGCTGGCTGGCGGCGCGCATAGGCGAGGGGCTCATCTTCGATCTGCGCTCCGCGCTCTACGACCACGTCCAGCGCATGCCGTTGGCCTTCTTCACCCGCACCCAGACCGGCGCGCTCATCAGCCGCATGAACAACGACGTTCTCGGGGCTCAGCAGGCGTTCACGGGCACGATGGGCAGTGTCGTCCAGAACCTTTTCAACGTGGTCGTGACCCTGGCCGTGATGATCGGCCTGGAGTGGCGGCTCACGTTGCTCGCCCTCGTCGTCGTCCCCGCCTTCATGCTGCCGGCCAAGCGGGTCGGCCGACGCATGCAGCGCCTCACCAAGCAGTCCTTCGGGCTCGACGCCCAGATGAACGCCATGATGGCCGAGCGCTTCAACGTGTCCGGCGCGCTGCTCGTGAAGCTATTCGGCCGACCAAAGCGGGAGGCGGAGGAGTTCTCCGACAAGGCCGCCAAGGTGCGTGACATCGGCATCAAGACCGCGTTTTACGGCCGCGTCTTCTTCGCCGTCCTCGGGCTGCTCGGCGCGGTCGGAACGGTGCTCATCTACTGGCTGGGCACCCGGATGGTCGTCGAGGGGGCGCTGAGTATCGGCACCTTGACGGCGCTGGCCGTCTATGTCGCTCGGATCTACTCACCCTTGACCCTGCTGACCAACGCCCAGGTCGACATCATGACGGCGCTGGTCTCATTCGGGCGCGTCTTCGAGGTACTCGACGCCACCCGGCTGATCGACGATCGGCCTGGCGCGTACGACCTGGTCGAACCGCAGGGTCGCATCGAGGTCGACGACGTGTGGTTCCGGTATCCGGCACCCTCGTTGGTGTCGATCGCGTCCCTGGAAGCCGACGCCAGCGCGCCGCTGAGCGACCAACCGTCAGCGCCCATCTTGCGCGGTGTTTCCTTCACCGCCGAGCCAGGCCAGATGGTCGCGCTGGTCGGACCGACCGGCGCCGGCAAGACGACGCTGTGTCACCTCGTGCCTCGGCTCTACGACGCCACCGAAGGCGCGGTGCTAATCGACGGGCACGACGTACGCGACCTCACCGCCGAGAGCCTCACAGCCGCCATCGGTATGGTCACGCAGGACCCGCACATGTTCCACGACTCCGTCGCGGTCAACCTTCGCTACGCCCGTCCGGAGGCCACCGATGCGGAGCTGGTGGAGGCCTGCCGCGCCGCCCGCATCCACGACTTGATCGCCGGGTTGCCCGACGGTTACAACACGCTCGTCGGCGAGCGGGGCTACCGGTTGTCGGGTGGTGAGAAGCAGCGGCTGGCCCTCGCCCGGGTACTGCTCAAGAGCCCGTCCATCGTCATCCTCGACGAGGCGACCGCGCACCTCGATTCCGAGACGGAATCGCTTGTGCAGCAGGCACTGGCCGAGGCCTTGGCCGGGCGCACCTCCCTGGTGATCGCCCACCGGCTCTCGACGATCCAGGCCGCAGACCTGATCCTCGTTATGGACGAGGAGCGGGTCGTCGAGCGGGGAACGCATGAGACCCTCTTGGCCGCTGGCGGCCTCTACCAGGAGCTCTACTTGACGCAGTACTCCCGCTCGCAGGTGGCTGTTCCCGAGTAGGTGCCTGTTACCGAGTACGCGGCGCGCAACCGTCGGTCAGGCGCCGTCCTCGACGCCGTCGAGCTCTTCGCCGACATCGGATTCCTCGTGGTCCATGAGCTCGGTCTCGAGCGGTTCGCGTTGGAGAACCTGGGCGTCCTTCTCCTGTTGTTCCTCGGCCAGCTCTTCCGGCGCTTCATCTTTACGTTCGGGGATCACGCCGTAAAGGCTACCCGCGCCGGCCTCGACTAACGCTGAGCGCAGCCCTGCCCTACCATCGCCTCCGCAATGCAGTTGCCCGAGCTCTCGCCGTCCACCTACCGCAGGATCACACTGGTGGCCATCCTGGCCCTGGCATTCATCATCGTCACGGGCGGCGCGGTGCGGCTCACGAACTCGGGCCTCGGTTGCCCCGACTGGCCGACGTGCTCGCAGAAGCAGTTCGTCTCGGCGTCGGAGTACCACAAGGCGATTGAGTCCATTAACCGCACGATCACGGGGCTCGTCTCCGTGGCGGTTGCTCTCGCCGTGCTGGGGTCCCTGCAACGTCGTCCGCGCCGGCGCGACTTGACCCGCTTGTCGCTCGGCCTCGTGGCGGGCGTGGCGGCACAGATCGTGCTCGGCGGGCTCACGGTTCTGTTCGCGCTGAAGCCGCCATTCGTGATGGCACACATGATGCTGTCGTTGGCGATCCTGGCGTGCGCGGTCGTGTTGTATGAGCGCGCCGGGGAGCCCGACGTCGGCGACCGGCGACACGTCGTCGGTGAAGACCTCGTGACGATGGGGAAGCTCGTGATCATCGCCGCCGCGGTCGTGATCTTCCTCGGCACCGTCGTGACGTCGACCGGTCCGCACGGTGGAGATGACAAGGCCGAGCGCTTGCCATTCCTCCTCACCGATGTCGCTCGCGCCCACGGGATCGGCGTCATGCTGTTCCTCGCCATCACCCTGGTGACGTTGTGGCGCCTGCGGCGCGCCGGCGCGCCGCCTGCCCTCCTGCATCGGGGCGAGATTCTCCTGGCCGTCTCGGTGGGCCAGGGCACGCTGGGCTACGTCCAGTACTTCAACGGCGTGCCACCACTGCTTGTCGGCTTCCACATCGCCGGCGCGGCCGCGGTGTGGGCCGCCGCAGTCTGGTTCGCGCTCGGTTTCTCGAAGAAGGTCGCCCCCACGTCCCGCCCGGCGGCTGTGACCGAGCCGTCTGAGGCGGGCGTAGCCTTTCGAGCGTGACGACTCCGGCGCGCCTGTCCGTCGCCCCCGCTGAGGTCGACCCCACCGAGGTGCGCGAACCGGTAATGGGCGAAGACGTGCGGCCCGACAAGCCGTGGGTCGTCATCGTCTGGAACGACCCCGTCAACCTCATGTCCTACGTCGCCTTCGTGTTCCAGAAGCTGTTCGGGTACAGCAAGGCGAAGGCCAACAAGCTCATGCTCGACGTGCACGAAAAGGGCAAGGCGGTTGTCTCCAACGGGCCTCGGGAGAAGGCTGAGCTCGACGTGTTCCGCCTGCACGAGCACGGGTTGTGGGCGACGATGCAACATGATGAGTAGGCAGCATGACGAGTAGACCGGTCCGCCGCACGCGTGACGGCTTCTACAAGCTGTCGCTGTCCGACGACGAACGTGCCCTGCTCGCGGATCTGGCCCCGCAGATGCGAGCTGTCCTCGCCGATAGCGAGGATCCCGTCGTCGAGCGCCTTCTGCCCGTCGCCTATCCAGAGGACGCCGACCGTCAGACCGAGTACCGCCTCCTGGTACAAGACGAACTCATGGAGTCTCACATTCGGGCGCTCGCGGTTTTGGAGGAGACGGCCAAGGCCGAACGGCTCGACGAAGAGCAGTTGCTGGCGTGGATGCGAGCAATCAACCAGGTTCGGCTCGTGATGGGCGGACGGCTCGAGGTCACCGAGGACGGGAGCGAGCGTCCGACATCGCCCGACGACCACCGCCTTCCGGGCTTCGCCGTCTACGACTACCTCTCGGCGCTACAGGACGACATCATCTCTGCGCTGTCGAGGGGCGGAGTTCAGAGAGACTCGTAGTACATGACGCCAGCGGTGCCGGGGCCGGTATGGGCGCCGACGCTCGGCCCAACTCGATAACGCACCACGTCGCGGACCTCGGGGACGTGGGCAAGTCGCTTGTGAAGGGCTTCGGTCAATGTCTCGGTGGCGCGATCGGCGGCGCCGATACCGGCGCGCAGCGAAGTGCCGGCGGCGCGAACGTGCGCGGCCATGGTGTCGGCGGCCTGTTGGGTCGACGCCACGGAGCCGATCACTTCCATCTTGTCGCCGGTAAGGGTCATGACCCGGATCAGGTTGGGGTCGCCTCCGGAATCGGTGCCGCTGAGGCGGCCTCCGGCGCGAGCAAGATCGAGGGCTTTCACAACGAAGACGTTCCCGACCGTGGCACCGACTCGCTCGGCCACTCCGGCTGCATCCGCGACGGTGGCGCCGGCGCGCAGGGCCTCCGCCGCCTCCCAGACGCAACAGGCGATACCAAAGCTGACCGTTCCCGAGTCGACGACGCTCACCGGGATGGG
>JALZBN010000207.1 GCA_030947365.1 Actinomycetota bacterium | reverse complement strand
GCCGGGTCGCTCACGGTTTCGTGAATCGAGCCAACTTCGAAGCAAGGGGTCTGCTGGCCTGTCCAGCTATGAGAGGATCGCCGTTGCCGATTTCAGCGCCGGTCATCCCATGAATTCGCGCAGGCTCCGTCTGCCCGCCGCCGCTTATGCCCACCTGGCAACGGCCGATCTGATCCTGCACGCCGGAGACGTTCTCGTCGGCGAGGTGCTGGATGAACTGCGGGGTTTCGCTCCCGTGCACGCCGTGCTCGGCAACAACGACGTCGACCTCGTCGGCCTTCTGCCGGAGGTACAGCACCTCAACCTCGACGGACTACGGGTTGGAATGATTCACGACAGCGGGCCGGCACCCGGGCGAGCCGGGCGCTTACGACGACGATTTCCCGAGGCGGACGTCGTGGTCTTCGGCCACAGCCACATCCCGTGGAACGAAACCGGAATCGACAATCAACTGCTGCTCAACCCTGGATCCCCGACCGACCGACGCGCCCAACCCGGTCACACCCTTGGCACGCTCGACCTCCAAGACGGCCAGATTGTTCGAGCCGAGATTCACAAAGTGTGACGAGCGCGCCCGCTTCATAGGCCAGGTCGGACAGTGCCTGAAAAATAGCTACCTACACTTTACATCGCCGAGAAGAGTGCTATACTACGAATAGCAGTTCTTGCACTTCCCCCCTTACCTTCACTTCCCCCAGTGAGTCCCCTGGACGTGTGGAGAACGCCGTGTGCCAGAGGTTGTCCGAGCTGCGCCAGGCCATGGGTGTCTACGCGGCCGGTTTCGACCCCGCGTTGATCTCGGCCTGCGACGCCGGGCTGGTCGTCGAGCACGCCTCGGCCATCGAGAAGATGGCGGCCACGGTCAAGGCCCTGGCCGCGGCCCGGGGGGCGCAGACGTCGTTGTGGCGTTCGGGGGGTGACTCGTCTGCAGCCAAGGCCCTGGCCCGCAGGACGGGTACGTCGGTCGGCGCGGCAGCGGCGGCCATCAAGACGGCCAAGCGACTGAAGCGCCAGCCCAAGACCGCCGCTGCGGCGCGCCAAGGCGAGCTGTCGCCCGAGCAGGCCTCGGTGATCTCCGAAGCCGTCGAGGCCGATCCCGGCGCGGAGTCGAAGTTGTTGGCCACGGCCAAGGGCTCGTCGTTGGCCGAGCTCAAAGACGAATGTGCCCGGGTGCGCGCCGCGGCCGACGAAGGTGGCGAGCAGCGACACCGTCGTATCCACCGCAACCGCTACCTGCGCCGCTACACCGACGCCGAAGGGGCGGGCAACATCCACGTGCGCAACACCGTGGAGATGATTGCCGCCGTCATGTCGGTGCTCGGGCCCATCGCCGATCGCCTGGGCAAAGAGGCCAGGGCCAAAGGAGAACACGAAGCCGACGAGGCCTACGCCGCCGATGCCCTCAACGAGTTGGCCCGCATGGCGGCCATGGGCGACTTGTTCGCCGATGACGACATCGACCCGACGATCGCCGACGACCAAGCCGACAGCGGCGCCAGGCCCGGCGGCGACCACGACGAGGCGCCATGCCCGGCGGGGTCAGCACCCGGCCCGGCGGGCCCGACGCGCTCGGCGGGCACGGCGGCCAAGATCCCGGTTCCGGTGAGGATCCTGGTGCGCGCCGACCTCGACGCGTTGTTGCGCGGGTACCCCCATCACGGGCGAGATGTGCGAGCTGGTGGGCTACGGGCCGGTTCCCGTCTCGGCGGTGCGAGACATGATCGAATCCGGAGACCCGTTCCTGGTGGCGATTGCCACCAAGGGTGTCGACGTCGTCAACGTCGCCCATCTGGGCAGGAAGTTCACGACCCACCAGCGCAGCGCGCTGGACTGGATCTATCCCACCTGCGCCGCCCAGGGTTGCGGCAAGCCGGCGCAAGAGACCGACCACCGCGCGGAGTGGGCCAAGACGAAGATCTCGTTGATGACCCTGGCCGACCGCTACTGCAGTCGTCACCACTACCTCAAAACACACCACGGGTGGAACCTGGTCGAGGGCCACGGGGTGCGGCCCTTCGTGCCCCCCGACGATCCATCACATCCGGGGCAGAGCCCGCCAGCGGCAGCCTGACGCGTCACGCGCCAGCCGACAGCTCCTGGCTGAGGTTGTCGCTCTCGGGCGTTGGCTCCAGGTCGATCTCGGCTAGGCGCGTCGTCAGCCGGCGGAACGTGGCCGTCACGGCATCGGGCCGTGCCAGCTTGCCGTGCAGACGCATGATGCGCCGGTAGAGCTGCTCTGAGTAGGGGTCGACATCGACGGCGCGCTCCAGCACGTCGAGGGCGCCCCGGATGTCTCCGGTGACCAGGCGGGTGGCGGAAAGCGACACCAGCACGTCAACGGCTCGGCAGCGGAGGTCTTCGCGCGGCACCCGCGCCCACGCCCAGTCGGCACCCTCGAGCAGCTCCCCGGAGTACAACTCGGCGGCGCGCTGGAGGCATTCGGCCCACAGCTCGTCGCCGCCAACGTCGTTGCCCGCACGGTCGCCGTTAGTACTGGCCTCGTCAAGCACTTGCTGGAGCCGCCAGAGGTCGACATCGAAGATGGGCTCGACCCGGTAGATGTCGCCCTCACGCTCGATGACCTTGAGCTCCTTGATGCCTGTGGTACTTCGCAGAAGGCTGCGCAGGTTGCCGAGGGCGGTCCAGAACCACTCCGAACCTCGCCCCGGGTCGGCTTCGGGCCACAAGGCTTCGGTCGCGGTGTCGAGCGTGGTGCCCTCCGGGTGCAACAGGTAGAAAGCCAGTAGCTCGCGTGCTTTGGCCCGCAACCCGCTGCGGATCTCCTGGCCGGCAGCGTCGATGCGATACGGACCGAGAAGCTGGACCTGTATCGGCACCTCTCCGGGGGGGTCGACCACCACGAACGGCTCGTCGTCGGCCACCGACGGATCATCGGCATCAGTGCGAGCCGCGGCCAGCACACCAAGAACCTGGGCGATCGAGTCGGACGACAGCAGAAACAGCCGAGCGCCGACTAGGCCTCCGAGCGTGGTCTCCGGGTGCAGCCCCTCGACGACTCCGCCAACCTTGAGCCGCAACGTCGGCGATCCGTCGAGCTGGGTGTCGACAACTATCGCGGCGACGCCGCAATGCCCACCGTCGGCGACCAGGGAACGCAAGCGCTGCCCCTCGCCCTCGGCAGGGCGGGAGGTGGCGACAAGTAGCGGCGTCAGGGGATCGTCGGGATGGCGGGCGTTGTACGCAGCAACGGTGTCGGCCCCGTCATCGGCGAGACGCTCCGCTCGCTCGGCGACCTCGGCCTCGAGACGGTCGAGCGCGACGCTGCCGTTCTCGGCCCGCGTCACGCCGGGCAGAGCAGGCGATGCCGGCAGGACGTCGCCGACGACAATGACCTCGGCCTGACCGCGTGCCGGTTGGGAAAGCAGCGAGGCGACCAAGGCTCGAGCCACGCCTCCGGCCTGGGTACCCACCAGACAGAGGCAGCCGAGAACACCAAGGT
>JALZBN010000206.1 GCA_030947365.1 Actinomycetota bacterium | reverse complement strand
GGTCACGGCCGCGCCGGCGACCCACTGGCGCGCCGCCAGTAGCAGGGGGCCCGTGCACAGGCCGACAACGGCCACGTCCCAGGCCAGCACGAGTCCGACCACGCCGCCGACGACGGGGCCCGGCGCTCGTAGGAGATGCCGCCGCTCGTTCGGGTAGGCCGGACCGTTGACACACCACTCGCCGAATGCCGGCGAGAAGGCCCACGCGGTCGCGACAACCGACCAACCGACCGCCAGGGCCGAGACATGTCCCCGCCACGCCGCGCCGGCAGCGAGAGCCGCAGCCGCCGGTGCCAGCACCCGCAAGGCGGTCAGGGCCAGCGGATGCGGGACGCACGCGGCGAGCATTCCAAGGCCCCACCCGACCCACAAACCCACTGAGCACAACGTGCGCACCGGGTTGCTCGTCTGATTCAGGGTCTCGGCCAAGATGGGCCCAACCGTGAACGGCAACACAGCCCAGAGGGCGCGCACGGCCCAGGGCACGAGTGAGCGGGGCAAAGCAATCGGCACCGCCGCAATGTAGAGGCCCGGTAACTTCGGGGAATGACGAAGCCGCCGGATGCCGCTGAACGCGCCGGCGAGCTGCGTCGGCTGATCGAGTACCACAACCACAGGTACCACCAGCTCGACGACCCCGAGATCTCCGACTCCGAGTACGACGCGCTCACCCGTGAACTGCGTGGCCTGGAAGAGGCCAACCCCGAGCTACGCACGGCCGACTCGCCAACCCAGAAGGTCGGCTCCGCGCCGTCGACGCTGTTTGCCGAGGTGCGCCACCGGCTGCCCATGATGTCGCTCGACAACGCTTTCTCGTTCGAGGAACTGGTGGCGTGGGGCAAGCGTATGGAGCGCTACATCTCGGGCGACGTCGACTACGTGTCGGAGCTGAAGATCGACGGTATCGCCATCTCCCTGCTCTACGAGGACGGCCGCTACGTCCGGGGAGCCACCCGCGGGAACGGCACGAGCGGTGAAGACGTCACCGATAACGTCCGCACGATTGCGGCCGTTCCCGAGCGTCTCCAGCTTCCGTCGAAGAAGATGCCGTCGGTCCTGGAGGTGCGTGGCGAGGTGTACATGCCGCTGTCGTCGTTCGAGGAGCTGAACCAGCGCCAGGCCGAGGCCGGCCTCCGAATCTTTGCCAACCCCCGAAACTCTGCCGCCGGGTCACTGCGCCAGAAGGATCCGAAGGTAACGGCCAGCCGCGACCTCTCCTTCTGGTCCTACCAGTTGGGCCAGATCGAGGGTGGGCGTGCCCTTCGCCGTCACTCCGAGACGCTCGACCTCCTGGCCGAGGCCGGCCTGCCGGTGAACCCCGAGATCCGTGTCCTCGACGACCTCGACAAGGTTCACGCCTACTGCCGCCACTGGCTCGACCATCGCCACGACCTGAACTACGAGATCGACGGCGCGGTCGTGAAGGTCGACGACCTCGCCCAGCGCGCCGAGCTGGGCGCGACGGCGAAGTCGCCCCGGTGGGCGATCGCCTACAAGTTCCCACCGGAGCAGGCCACCACCGTGCTCAACGGCATCATGGTGTCGATCGGCCGCACTGGGAAGGCGACGCCCTTCGCGATGCTCGAACCGGTTCGAGTCAGCGGATCCACTGTCCGCCTGGCCACCCTCCACAACCAAGACCAGGTGCGCCTCAAGGACGTGCGGCCCGGCGACACCGTGTTCGTGCGCAAGGCCGGTGACGTGATTCCCGAGGTGGTCGGGCCTGTGTTGCCCAAGCGCCCTGCCGGCTTGGCCGAGTGGAACTTTCCCGACGCGTGCCCGGTGTGCAGTCAGCCACTGGTGCGGGCCGAGGGTGAGAGCGACACCTTCTGCATCAACGTCGATTGCCCGGGCCAGCGCGATCAGCGAATCGTCCATTTCGCGTCCCGCGGCGGCATGGACATCGAAGGACTGGGCGAGAAGCGAGTGCTACAACTCACAGGCGCCGACCTCGTGCGAGATGTCGGCGATATCTATTCGCTCGGGTACGACGACCTGATCGCGCTGGAAGGTTTCGCCGACATCTCGGTGCGTAACCTGCTTGACGCCATCGAGAGGTCAAAGGGCCGGCCCTTGCCGAACCTGCTGATTGCCCTCGGCATCCGCCATGTCGGCGGCGGCGGCGCCGACGTGCTGGCCTCGGCGTTCGGCAGCCTGGATCGCATCCTCGGCGCGAGCGAGGAGGAGCTAGCCGCCGCCGATGGCGTCGGGCCGGTGATCGCCCGCAGTGTCGGTGAGTTCTTCTCCATCGAGCGCAACCGGGTGATCGTGGAGAAGCTCAGGAAGGCCGGTGTGAACTTCGAGGGCCGGCCGCCCGGGCACGTAGACGTCGAACAGACGCTCACCGGAGTAGCGGTCGTGGTGACCGGCACGCTGGAGTCCATCTCACGGGAGGCGGCGATCGACGCGGTGAAACAGCGCGGGGGCAAGTCGCCCGGCAGCGTGTCGAAGAAGACGGCCTATCTCGTCGCCGGCGCCGAGGCCGGCGCGGCGAAGCTCACCAAGGCCGAGGAGCTCGGCGTGCCCGTCATCGACGAGCAGGCGTTCCTGCGCCTCATCGAGACCGGCGAACCATGAGCGGCGCGCCGGTTGTCGGTTTGCGATCGGTCAACGTCGGGATGCCGCGCTACCTCGGCGAACATCGCGGGCACCCGGTGACGAGCGGAATAGCCAAAGCGCCGGTGGGCGTCAGCCATCTCGCGCTCGATTGGGTCAACCTGGAAGGCGACGCCCAGGCCGAGCTCTCCGTGCACGGTGGCCCCGACAAGGCGGTCTATGCCTATTCGTCGGAGAACCAGGCCGTGTGGAGCGAGGAGCTCGGTGATGAGCTGGGGCCCGCGTCGTTCGGCGAGAACCTCACCACCGAGGGCTGCACCGAGGACGACGTGTGCATCGGCGACCGTTGGGAATGGGGCGACGCCTTGCTGGAGGTCTGCCAGCCGAGGTGGCCCTGTTACAAGCTCACCATGTACCGGGGCCGCGCCGATATCGGTCGCCTCATGCGCGCCAACGGCCGCACGGGCTGGTACCTGCGAGTGCTGCGTACTGGCCGGGTGCCAGTCGCCGGCCCGATCATCGTCGTCGAGCGCCAACCCGTGGGATGCACGGTGCGCCTGGCCCACGAGGCCGCCAGCCCCAAGGGGCCGCCCGACGAGGTCCGGCGCGCCGTGCTGGCCCTCGACCCACTCGCCGACGAGTGGAAGGAAATGATCGCCGAACGCCTCCCCTAACCCCGCCCCCGGGGCGGTGTCAGGTGGAGTCGCACGCGGGCCGCAATCTCGGAGGCCTCCTCGGCGCTGGCGTACTTCTGGCGAGGCCAGAAGAAGCCACGCAGGCCGTCCTTGCGCCGCCGGGGCACGACGTGCACGTGGAGGTGAGGCACACTCTGGCTCACCTTGTTGTTGAGGGCCACGAAGGTGCCGTCAGCATCCATGGCCCGCTCGACGGCGACGGCCAGGCGCTGCACGGACGCG
>JALZBN010000031.1 GCA_030947365.1 Actinomycetota bacterium | reverse complement strand
GAACTCGTCGCGTGAGATCGTCGCAGTCGAAGGCATGTCGCGGGCCAAGCGGACTTCGGCCTTCAGGGCGCGGTCGAAACGTCCCTTGCTGGCGATCACGATGCGCTCGGTGACGTCACGCAAGACGGGGTTGTTGGGGCGCTGGAAGGTGCCCCAGGCGCAGGAGCCGCCGGCGGCACGTCCTTTCCACCACACAACCTCGCCGCGTAGCAGGAGACCGAGTTCTTGCAGCAGTTCCGTGACGTCGCCGGCGAGCGAGCGGTAGGGCCGGCGCCCGAGGTTGGCTACGTTGACGGCGATGCGCCCCCCCGGCTCGAGTACCCGCTTGCACTCACCGAAGACGGCGCGCAGCATGCCCAGGTACTCGAAGTAGCTGGCCGGCACGCCGTTGGTGCCGAGGCTCTCCTCGTACTCCTTGCCGGCGAAGTACGGCGGCGACGTCACTATGAGCGCAACTGAGTTGGGCTCGACGTTGCCCATGTCGCGCGCATCGCGCTTGTACACGACGTCGAGATTCTCGGGACGAACGACAGTGGTCTCGCTCGATATCTCGGGACTGACGAAGCGCTCGTAGAAGGCGGACGCATCGTGGCTTTCGCGCCGGGAGGATCCGAAGCGCGCCGTCGACGTGGGCTTTCGCTTGCGACCGTTACGCGGGTCGGGCAATGCGGCGGTCACGGCGCGCCGATTCTAGAGCAGGAGATCGCTTGCGATGAGTTCCGGCGCGCTGCATAGTCAGAGTTGGCATGCGAATCATCCTGAGCGACTTCATAAGCGTTGATGGCGTTGTGCAGGCTCCCGGCGGAGCGGACGAGGATACCGACGGAGGCTTCCGGCACGGGGGGTGGTCGATGCCGTTCTTCGACCCCGACACGATGGGCCCAGCGATTGGCGAGGTGATGGCCCAGACCGATGCGTTGCTGTTCGGGCGACGCACCTGGGACAAGATGGCGGCGGCTTGGCCCGACCGCGCCGGCGACCCGTACGCCGACCAGATGAACGCCATCCCCAAATACGTTGCCTCACGGACGCTGACGGCCGAGGAGGCGTCGACGCGGTGGAACAACACGACGCTGCTGGGCGGTGACGACAGTCTCGCCGCGATCCGCAAGCTCAGGGACCGCGATGGCGACGCCGGCATTCAGGTTTGGGGGAGTGCCTCGCTCGCACAGCAGCTCATCGAGAACGACCTCGTCGACGAGTACCGCCTAATGATCGAGCCCCTACTGCTCGGCGGTGGCAAGACGGTCTTCCCGAGCGACGGTCGGGCCCGGCCACTTGAGCTGGTGTCGGTGACGCAGGCGAGCACCGGCGTCCTCATCTGCGCCTACCGCCCTTCGGCGCGCTAGTCGACGTCTGCCGCGGCTGGAACGTAGATCGGCGCGGCACGCCGAGAGAGGTTGTCCCGGTCCGGCCGCCGATGAGTGCCTGATCACGCCGACCCCGCAATCCTCACGGTCAGCCTACGATCCGCGGCCTCCGGTACCCGGTCGAGAACCTCCTTGAGTTGCTGACCTCGGGTATGAGACGCGTGGTGCCGCTCGGCGCTGCGTGAGGTTTCTGGTCGACGCCCAGCTTCCCGCCCGGCTGGCCCGACAGCTCACGGGGAACATCACGAACGACGCACCCATGGCGCTGTTCGAAGAGCACCTGGATGCAATCGTGGCCGCGCTTGGCGAGCACGCTTGGTTGAGCTGGGGTCCGACAGGCTGGTGGTCCACGACGCCCCCGTAAGAGGGCGCGCAGAGACGCCAGAACTGGCGTCGCCGTCGGTCAAGCTGACGTGATAGCGGAGGACACGTTGGAGATCATCAGGCGACGGCGTCGGAGAAGCTCGGCAATTGGACGTGAACCCAGAGGCGATTTCCTCGCGCCGCGTTCCTGGCGCCTTCAACGGAGGACCCGCGTCGTTGCCGATCCCCCCGACTCACCGGGCTGGGGGTCAAAGTCGTCGTCGCCCGCTCGGGGGGCTTTGTGAGATCCAGCACTCGACTACAAGGTCGGGACCCACGTCGTTTGGGGTCGTAGCCGGCGGCCTCGCAGCCTCGGTCCTCCAGCTCGCCGACGGTTCCCCACGCCGCTACACGCCGGCGACCTCAAAGATCACGAACCTGGCGATCGGCGACGGCCGTCTATTGGACTTCGAACGTGGTTTCACCCGTTGTCGAGGGCCGTCCTTGCGTCGAAGCCCATCGATCTCACCTCGAAGGTCGTCACCGATCGGCACGACACGGCCGGCGGCGAGATCAGCGAAACCCTCCTCGGAGCCGGCCAACGCCGCCCTATCCCGAAGGATGCGCATGACCTGTACCAGCAGCTGTCGGGCGTCCGCGTGCCGGCGAACAAGGTCGAGCGCTCGCTTGACGTCGGCGAGTGAAAGAACCCCGACGCGAACGGGCGTTGTTCCAGCGATCGGTTCGAGGACGCCAGCCTCGATCCAAGCCCTCACCGTCGGTTGCGAGAGCCCGAGCACCTGAGCGGCTTCAGAGACCTTTGCCCCCTGGCCGCGGTCGGCTAAGCGGCCGCGCACGGCGTCGAGAGACCGACGACGAGCCGGGTCGTCCTCGTGTTCCGCAAGCTCCTCCAGAGTGAGGAGATCGTCAACGACTTCGACCAACGACATTGAGCAAGGGTATACCCTCAGCCTTCGGAAATACTGACTAATCAGAAAGGACGGGTTTTGGCCGATGCAGCACCAGAGCGACAGAGTCCGAATTCGTTGACCGGGACAATGGGTGGCGCAAGTAGCTCGCCGGCAAGCGGGCGGTGAAGCTCGTTGATGCTGTGGCCGAGGCGGGAGGGCGAACGAGGAGATCGGCATCGATGCCGGGGTCGATGACGGCGAGGACTTGGAAGGTCCAGCTTCTCCGATGCCCGATGGAGAGGCCGCTAACAGGTGTCGTCGCTCGCGTCCCGCTCTCTAATGCTCTCCTTCGGCGAAGCGCCCCTGTCTGACGCGATCCCTGTCAGCGGTCGTCTGGCTGCTTTCGAAGTGCCGCTCAGTTCGTTCGCGTACGCACGTCCGAGTGTCGACGCGTTGTAGCTAATCCAAGTCGAAAGGCGGGTAGAATCGGTGGGTGGCCCCGTGGTGTCGGCGAGGTTGTCGGCCATGGCGTGGTACTCGTCTAGTCAGCAGGACGTCCCGAAGGACGGTGTTGAGGCACTTTGCTGCGATCGGCACCAGCGGTCCGGGCACGCGAACGATCCGGTCATTGCTCCCGACCGCGTCACGTATCGACTTCACGAGTTCGAGGAACGCCGGCTGCTCCGGGCCGACGGCATCGGTGATGATGTCGTCGGTATGGCTCCCGGCGTCGACGGCCAGTTTGGCGAGGTCGTCGATGTGGATGCCCCGGATGCGGTAGTCGCCTCGTCCGCCGACGGCGAACACCGGCAGACGTCGTAGGAGCCAGGCGATGTTGTTGATGAGAACGCCGTCGCCGCCGAAGAGGATGGCCGGACGAAGAATGGCATAGGGAACCCCCGTCTCGGCGAGGGAGCGCTCGACGAGCGCCTTACCGCGGAAGTATGGGTACGGCGAGTCGAGGCTTGGGTTGGTGATGCTGATGTGGACGATTCGCTGCACGCCGACGCGGCGGGCGGCGTAGAACAGGGCCCCCCGCCGGCGCTCCACCCGATCCGTCGCAATGGTAGCTGGCGGTCGCGGCGTCGACCAAGACCCTCGCCGTCGAGGCTCCGGCACTCGACATCGAGCACTCGCTGGAAATCGATCTGTGGTGATGGCCCACCCCACCCTGGCGCATCACCTCGATCAAGCAAGGCTCGTTGCCTCTGCCAACCAAAGGCTCGGTGGCGCTAAGCAACCCGGTTGGTGGCCGGTCTGACGACTCCATGCGGCGGTGCTCGCCATGTCTCGGAGGGCTTCGGATCTCGCCAGCGTTCGCGCGTTCTCTTTTTCAGAATTCTTCCCTGACTTCTCCTTGAATTCTTCGATTTGGGGCGAACTCAATTTTATATTTTCAGAAATCCTTATCAAATCAGTCAGATCGGGTGTACGCTACAACTGCAGTCGAAGTTATTTGCGGGACGGTTTGTCGACCGGGACGCCCTTTAGCGATTTGCGCCTCAAGCAGACAAGAGCAGACGCACACGTCACCCTGACCGGCGCCGCCGGCGGGTCACCACACTCTCGCTAAGGCGATCCATGGCCACCGAAGCACATCACAGCGCTCGCGATTCGCGCCCTTCCCCGCACCACTCAATCCCCGCGTTCGCCGTTGGCCGGCAACTCGAGGCCTCACCGACAAAGGCGGTCCGATGACAATCCACCACGACTCCACTACCTCCGCGCGCCGCCATCAGCGTGGCGATCGCGTCCGCAACCTCTTGGTGGGGCTGTGCTCGCTCGCGGTGTTGACCGGCGGAATGGTCGCCATTCCCCATACGGCCTCGGCCGCTACCGCGCCTCGCGACCTCAAGCCGCTCGCCTCTACACCGGCACCGAGGACGACGCCCCAGCTCCCAGTGGGGGACTTCTCCAACCGCCCCCCGAGCCCCGACCAACTCGCCGGGCGCCGTCCGACACCCAAGGGAGCAGCGTTCGACGCCGCCCGCTCGACGCCCCTCGACGACCAGACGACGGCCACCCGCCGCGTCTACGTCAACGCCGATGGCAGCCACACCGCCGCGGTCAGCCCCGCAGCGGTCCGCTACCAGAGCCCGGACGGACGCTGGACGGACACAAACCTCGACCTCGCCGCCGCGCCGGACGGGTCGCTATCGGCCAAGGCTGCCGCTTCCTCGGCACGCCTGGCCCCGACCGCCGACGGCACGGCCACACTGCCCACGCCCAACGGCCCGATCACCCTTCGCAACGCTGACGCGGCGCAGTCCAAGGCGACGGTGTCGCGTGAGAAGGCGACCTACCCCAAGGCCCTGCCCGGTGGCCGCGACCTCAGCCTGGCCCTCGTCCCCGACGGCGTCGAGCAGAGCGTCGTCGTGCCGTCGGCACAGTCACCCACCACCTATCTCAACGACCTCACCCTCCCGCCGGGATTGTCGGCTCGGGAGGCAACCGGGGGAATCGAGTTCGTCGACGGCGCCGGTGCGGTCGTGGCCACCTTCGGGGGCGCCATGGCCTACGACGCCTCGTTCCCCAAGGTGGTGGCCGACAACATGGGCCCGGTGGGCGTGCACATCGTGGACGTCAAGGGCGGCGCCGTCACCGTGGAGGTCGGCGTCGACCCCGGGTGGCTGGCAGCGCCCGGCCGCGCGTTTCCCGTGACCGTCGACCCGTGGCTCGTCTACGGGCATTCGAGCAACGAGGCATCCAACCGCGACACCAACGTGATCGGGGGTAGCTCGGCTAACACCTCCTTCGGCACCTCGCCGTATCTGGGACTGGGCTCGACCGACGGCGGCGTCACCGTTGCCCGCGACCTTCTGTGGTTCGACGTGAGCTCCCTGGGCGCCACTGCCAGCGTGACGAATGCCTTCCTTCGCATCGACGACTGGTACTCCGCATCGTGCTCGCCGACCGGCGTCAACCTCTACGGCCTCGGCGGCTCGTTCAGCGCCTCCAGCACCTGGAACACCCAGCCCGCCCTTGACGCATCCGGGCTGGTCTCGTCCCCCTCCTTCGCCGCCGGCGCCACTGGCTGTGCCGGCGCGTGGCAGAACCTCGACGCCACCTCATTGGCCCAGCGCTGGGTCGTGCCGGCAACGGCCAACTTCGGCATCGGCCTGCGGGCCGCGAGCGAGACCGACGCCAACTCTGCCAAGTGGTTCTACTCCGGTCGCAGCGCCTACCCGCCGACCCTCTACATCACCTACGACCACCTCCCCGGCCTGTCCACCCCGGTCACCCCGACTGCCGGCGCGGTGCTCAACACGGCCACGCCCGTGCTCGCCACGACCACGGCCACCGACACCGACCCCACCGACGTCGTCCAGTACTGGTTCCGGGCCAGCGCCGCCCCCGGCGCCGAGAGCGGGACCCTGGTGGCCGACAGCGGCTGGGTGACTGCCCCCGGGGCCGCCGGGTGTGCGGCCAACCAGGTCTGCTACAAGTTCGCCGACGGCGCCTTGGCCGATGGGGTCACCTACTACTGGCACGTGTGGACCTACGACGGCTTCTTGTGGCATTTCCCCCAGGACGGTCCCGGCGGCCCACCGAGCTTCCGGGTGCAGCTCGGCCTCGGTGCCGACGGCCCCCTGCCACGCGACTCGGTGGGACCGGTCTCGGTCAATCTCGGCACCGGCAACGTCGCCATGGCCGCCTCCTCGCCCACGTTGTCGACCGTCGGCGGGCCCGCCGGGGTCTCCTACGCCTACAACTCGCAGGCCTTACCGAACCTCGGGCTGTCGGCGCGCTACTTCAACGACCCCGACCCCGCCCACCCGCCGACCAGCCCGGCGATCATGGACACCCTGTTGCCCCAGCTGGTGCGCCAGGACCCGACCATCGACCACAACTGGGGCAGCGACGGCCCCGGCGGAGGCGTGGGCACCGACAACTTCTTGGCCCGCTGGACCGGCTATGTGACCGTCCCCACGGGCGGCAGCGGCAGCTATAACCTCAACTCCGATCACGACGACGGCATAGTGGTCCGCCTTGGCGGCACGCTGGCGGGCGGCAAGATGACCGGCGGCACCACGGTGTTGAACCACTGGGCCGACGGGACCTTCACCAACCCCAGCGAGGGCGCCGCCGCCTACACCCTCACCGCCGGCGTTCCCGTCGCCATCCAGGTCGACTACCACGAGCACGTGGGCTCCGCCTTCGCCAGCGTGTGGAGCAACGGGCCGCTCGGGCTGAGCCAAATGCTCCCCAGCTGGTTGACCCCTGACCCCGCCATCACCTCCGCCGCCCTGCCCCAGGGCTGGACGCTCGGCGTCACCGGCCTCGGCTACACCAGCGCCACCCTCGGCCAGGGCTTCGTCGCCTTCGTCGACACCTCCGGCGCGTCGCACGCCTACACCTGGACGGGCTCGGGCTTCGCCCCGGCCCCGGGCGAGGACGGCGTGGCCGCCTACGACGCCAACGGCGGGGTCACCCTCGACGCGGGCGGCAAGACCTACGCGTTCGACCCCGCCGGCCGGCTGGCGTCCGCCAGCACCGCCACCGACGACATCGGCAAGTCTTCGCTGCGCTATACGTGGTCCACCTCGGACCCCAACCGGCCCGTGCGCTTGCTCGCGGTCATCGACGGGACTGACACGGCGCCGACGCCGACGCGCAAGATCAGCCTGCACTACAGCGGGCGGGAGACCTGCCCGACGCCGCCGTCGGGCTACACCGCCGTGCCCATCGACAACCTGTGCCAGGTCGACTACTGGGACGGCACCCACACCTACCTGGCCTACTCCGCCGGCCAGTTGGCCCGTATCGAGGACCCCGGAACATCGGTCACCGAGGCCACCTATACCGGGGCCCTGCTGACACGGGTCCGTACCCCTCTCGTCTATGACGCAGTTCTCCCCCCGCTCGGGGGACCGGTGGTGCCCAACGACGACACCACCCGGGTGACGATCGCCTATGGCGCGCCGCGCTTCGGTCGCGCCACCAAGGTGACGCTGCCGGTGCCCAACGCCGGCGCGCTGGTCGCCCTGCCCCGCCCCGCACACTCCTACACGTTCCCGACCGACACCCAGGGCGACAACCAGGTCGACTTCCACACCCGGGTCCACGTCGACGGGCTCACCGAGCCCGCGGCGCGGCCCTACATCCGCCAACTCGACGCCACCCGCGACACGGCCGCCAACCTGAGCGTCACCGATGCCAACGTCGACGGTGTGGCCACGTCGGCGACCTTTGACTCCGCCGACCGGATCACCTCGGCCACCGACGCCGCCGGGCGGCGCTCCACCACCATCTACGACGCCGATGCCGCCCGGGCCCAGCCGACTGGCCGCCCCACCGACACCTACGGCCCGGCGCCGGCGTCGTGCTTCGGCGCCAACGGCGTCCCCAACGCCACCTGCACCGGCAATGCCACACCGCCACACACGGCCACGACTTACGACGCCGACCCTTCCGGGGTCGCACTCACCGGCCTCGGTGCCACCTACTGGCCCAACTTGACCTTGAGCGGGTCCCCCGCGGCCCACGGCACCGCCTCTCCCGATCCCAGCACCGGGGCGCTGGCGGCCGACCCGCCGGTTGTCGACGACGGGACCGCGTTGGTGACGCCGCTCGTTGCCCGGCAGTGGTCGGGACGCTACGTGGGCGAGCTCGACGCCACCGGCGCCACGTCGTTCTCGTTGGTGCTGACCGGCAAGGGCCGCCTGTGGGTGGACGACCGCCTGGTCGTCGACGCCTGGAGCGCCCATAGCTCCCTCTCGACGGTGTCGGGCACGTCGCCGGTGCTCAGCGCCGGGCGCCACCGCTTCCGCATCGACTACGCCGGGCCCGGCGGAACCACGGGCAGCGCCCAGGTGCAGCTGCAATGGGCTTCGCCCGCGGTGGCGCTGCCCGCGGCCAAGCTGGCCCCCCGGTTCTCCGAGCCGACCAAGGGCGTCACCGACGACACCACTGCCGGGGTCTCGCAGCGGACGTCGACCACCGCCTACCGGACCATGTCGCAAGGCCTCGACACCACCCAGACGGCCGACCCCGGCACGGGCGGACCGCTCAACCTGGTGTCGAAGACGACCTATGAGGACCCCACCACCGGCGGCTACCTACGACCCCGGTTCCGGGACCTGCCCGCGGACGGGGGCACCACCACCAACACCCGCACGACCTACGCGTACTACAGCCCCACGGACCCGATTCCGACGACGACGTGCGGTTCACTCACCGCGGCCCAGGCCGGCGCCCTGCACACGGCCACCGCGGCCGACCCCGACGGCCCCGGGCCCCTCACCGCTCGCGTCGACGAATACGTCCACGACGCCAGAGGCCGAGTGGTCGCCTCCCGCTACGGCGCCGACACGACCTGGAGCTGCACGACCTACGACGACCGCAACCGCATCACCTCGGCCTCCTTCCCCCCCAACGGGACCCAGCCGGCTCGCAGCGTGACCTATAACTACGCCGTGGGCGCCAACCCCCTCGTCACCTCGGTCACCGACCCGGCCGGCACCATCACCACCACCGTGGACCTCCTCGGCCAGGTGGTCTCCTACACCGATGTGTGGGGCAACCCCACGCTGGGCACCTCGACCACCAAGACCATCTACGACC
>JALZBN010000030.1 GCA_030947365.1 Actinomycetota bacterium | reverse complement strand
CGACGATGGACTTGGGTGCAGCAGGAGCAACCGTCGTCGGCGGCGCGGTTGCGACCGGCGTGGGAACACGGTGGGACATGCCCGTGGTGCCGGTCGCGTTCGTCGTCGTGCAACCGGCGACGCCGACCAACACCAACATCGCGGCCCACCGGATCATCCGCATCTCCAGAACTCTATGCGGTCACCTCCGACGGCAGTCCGGCGCGCGTCATACCTGACCGCGGCCACATCCAGTACACAACGGCCAGAGACCAGAGCGCGCCGAGCAACCAGCCACCCAGAACGTCGCTCGTCCAGTGGGCGCCCAGGTACACCCGGCTGACGCCAACGATGATCGCGGCGACGGCCGCGACCGCGCACGAGCCGAGGTTCGCGGCCCGGCTGTTCATGCTCAGGACGGCAAGTGCGGCCAGCGTGCAGCACATGGCGGCAGCCTGGGTCGCGTGTCCGGAGGGAAACGCCAGCCCGCCGAAATAGTGAACCGCGAGCGCGGACGGGGGCCGGGCCCGACCCACGAGGAGCTTGGCCACATTGAACAGGGCCTCCGCTCCCGCCCAAGTGATCAACAGCATCGCGAGCGGCCGCGCCGTGCCCCGGCGGATCCACCACGCGCCGCCCAGGCCCACCGCCACGAGGAGCAGCGACTCGGGCGCGCCGAGGTTCGTTATCACCTCCATCGCCGACGTCAGCCATCCCAAACGGTTCTCGACAACAAAGTGGAGAACGGGCCGATCGAGCGACGTCGTAGCCACGTCGTTGGCGAGAACGCCGAGAGCACCCGCCAGGCCCACCAAGGCAACGAGCACGACAACAAGCGACATCGGGCCGCCCCACTCAATCCGGCGCGTCCCGACGGCGGGGTCGACTGCGCTCAACGGGAAGGCGCCAGCCATTTCTCCGCCCACGCCGAGGCAGCCTCCACCACAGAGGCCAGAGCCTCGCCCTTCGGCGTCAGGTGGTACTCGATGCGAACAGGGGTCTTGTCAAAGACGCGCCGCTGCACCACCTGCTCCGCCTCCAGCTCCTTCAGCCGTTGCGAGAGCAACCGGTCGGAAATGCCCGGAATCGTGGCCCGAACCTCACCGAATCGAACGTTGCCGGCAAGCAGCGCCCGGATGATCGCGCCGGTCCAGCGTCGCCCGATGATCCCCATGGCGCGGTGGTAGAGGGGGCAAAACCCGGAAATCGGGTAGATCTCAGCTTCCGGTGTCGAGTCGCCCACCACCAAAGGGTACGCCCGATACCGGGCTTACAGCCTTAAGCAGTACTGGCTCGCAGAGCGTCCGCGAGAACGGGATGGCGGAACTCGTAGCCGTGGGCCTGAAGGACAGCGGGCAACACTCGTTGCCCGCTGAGCAACATCTCGCGCACCATCTGGCGCCCGAATAGCAAGTCGAGAGCAAGGGTGGGCACCGGGATCACTGCCGGACGGCGCAAGGTCGCGCCGAGTGTCTTGGTGAACTCGGCATTGGTCACCGGGGTCGGCGCGCTCAGGTTGACCGGGCCGCGCACCGACTCGTTCGTGAGTACGTGCCGGATGGCGCCCACCTCGTCGTCGAGTGAGATCCAACTCAGGTATTGCTTGCCACCGCCGAGCCGGCCGCCGAGGCCAAGCTTGAACGGCAACAACTGCTTCTTGAGCGCGCCGCCCCGGCGCGTCAAGACGACCCCAGAGCGCAGGTTGACGACCCGGATGCCAGCGTCGGTTGCCGGCGCGGCCGCCGTCTCCCACTGCTGCACCACCTCGGAGAGAAACCCGCTGCCGGGCCCGCTCGCTTCGGTGAGCTCGGCGTCGCCGCGGTCGCCGTAGTACCCGACGGCCGAGCCCGAGGCCAGCACCTGGGGAGGCCGGGCAAGGCCGGCCAGTGCCCGGGCAAGCGTCGTCGTGCCCTTGACCCGGCTGGCGAGCACCTTGGCCTTGTACTCATCGGTCCAGCGGTGATCGCCGATGCCAGCGCCGGCCAGATTGACGACCGCATCTTGTCCCTCAAGCGTGCCGGCGTTGACGTCGCCTCGCGGCAGCCGCGTGATCTCGTCGCCGTCTGCCTCCAGCGCCTCGATCAGCGCAGTCCCGATGAGCCCGTGCGAGCCGGTGATCGCGACGCGCACCCTCTTAGGCGGCGACCTGGCGGGAGCGCTCGATGACCCGGTCGATGATGCCGTAGTCCTTGGCCTCCTCGGCCGTGAACCAGCGGTCGCGGTCGAAGTCGGTTTCTATCTGCTCGACGGTCTGGCCCGTGTGCTGGGCGATGCGCTCGGCCATGACCCGCTTCGTGTACATGATCTGCTCGGCGTGGATGGCGATGTCGACGGCCGCACCCTGCATCGAGGCCGACGGCTGGTGCATGAGCACGCGCGAATGCGGGAGCGCGTAACGCTTCCCCGGCGTGCCGGCGCAGAGAAGGAACTGCCCCATGGAGGCGGCGAGGCCGAGTGAGATCGTGCCCACGTCGCAACTCACGTACTGCATCGTGTCGTAGATGGCCATGCCGGCCGATACCGACCCGCCCGGTGAGTTGATGTAGAGGAAGATGTCGCTGTCGGGGTCTTCGGACTGCAGGAGCAACAGCTGGGCGCAGATCAGGTTGGCCGAGGCGTCGTCGACCTGGGTGCCAAGGAAGACGATGCGCTCCTTCAGGAGCCGGGCGTACACGTCGTTGGCCCGCTCGCCCTGGGACATCTGGCCGGTGAACTCTGGGAGGGTCATCTCAAGCGTCATGACGGCGAGGCTACCCGCACCCGGACCCCTTCGAGCTCCGTGCGACTGCAAGTCCAAACGCGTACGACTACCTTGAACCGAGCAAGTCGGCCGGGCTCAAGCGGGCGTGGCGGAATGGCAGACGCGCCGGGTTTAGGTCCCGGTCCCGAAAGGGGTGGGAGTTCGACTCTCCCCGCCCGCACTGGTCGCCGGGCGAGATTCTTGACCCGTATGGTCAGGAATGGTGTTAGCGTTTTCTCCGTGAGCCAGACGATCGACGTCGAGGTCGGGCCGGGGGCCGTCAGCCCCGAGGTGAATGCCGACATCACGAAGTTCGAGACGATGCTCGCGCGCTACCTCGCCGGGGAGATGGACGACGACAGTTTCCGCATCTTCCGCCTCAACAACGGCATTTACGGCCAGCGCCAGGGCGGCCACAACCAGATGGTGCGCATCAAGGTGCCCTACGGGTCGATGACCCCTGAGCAGCTGGAGAAGCTGGCCGACGTCGCCACCGACTACTCCCGGGGCTGGGGCCACATCACCACCCGCCAGAACATCCAGTTTCACTTCGTGCAGCTCGAGCGGGTCCCCCAGCTCATGCGGGAGCTTGCGTCCGTCGGCCTGACCACTCGTGAAGCGTGCGGCGACACCGTGCGCAACATCACCGGGTGCCACCTGGCCGGCGCGTGCCCCTACGAGGTGCTCGACATCAGCCCGTGGGCCGAGGCCGCCTTCCGGCACTTCCTGCGCAACCCCTACGCCCAGCGCCTGCCCCGCAAGTTCAAGATCAACTTCTCCGGCTGCGTCACCGACTGCGGCCAAGCCATGTTCAACGACGTCGGCGTCATCGCCATCAACCGGCCGCGATCCGACGGCACCATGGAGCCCGGCTTCCGGGTGTTCATCGCCGGCGGGCTCGGTGCCAATCCGCACCCTGCTTTGGCGCTCGAGGATTTCACCTCGCGCGAGGAACTGATCGCCACCATCGAAGCGATCCTGCGCACGTTCGACCACTACGGCAACCGCGACAACAAGCTGCGGGCCCGCATGAAGTGGCTGGTCGACACCATGGGCATCGACGAGTTGCGCGAGCGCATCCTGAAGGAACGCCGCCTACTGGTCGCGTCGACGACGTGGGTCGGCGGTATCCCCGAGTATGTCCAGCAGTACGGCGACGGCCCCGCCGGCGTCGGCGGCCAAGACGCGCCGACCCCGATGGGCTGGGGCACCAACGTCGTGCTGCGATCGGCCGACCCGAGGAGTCGCTGGGACCAAGCCAACGTCGTGCGGGGCAACGCCAAGGGCACGGTTTCGGCCTACGCCTACGCGCCGCTCGGCGACATCACCGCCGACCAGTTCCGCGCTCTTGCCGCGGTGCAGCGCGAGCTTGGGGCCGAGCTGCGGGTCACCAACCGCCAGAACATCGTGTTCCGCGGCCTCACCGAAGAACAGCTCACGCCGCTGTACCAGCAGCTCGGCGCGATCGGCATGGCCGAACCCGGCGCGGAGTTGGCGCGCGACGTGGTCAGCTGCCCGGGCGCCGATACCTGCAACCTGGCGGTAACGCAGTCCCGCGGTCTCGCCGACCACATCGGCGAAGCGCTGGAGAAGGCGGGCCTCGCCGACGTCGGCGGTGTCCGGGTCAACATCTCGGGCTGCACCAACTCCTGTGGCCAGCACCACGTGGCCGACATCGGCTTCGTCGGCGTCGAGCGGCGCGCCCACGGCAAAGCCGCGCCGGGATACCAGATGCTTCTCGGCGGGCACATCGGCGAGACCCAGGTCGAGTTCGGCCACAAAGCCCTTCGGGTTCCGGCCAAGAACGCCGGGGTGGCCACGGTTCGCGTCGTCGGCCGGTTCGCCAACGAGCGGGTGGCGGGCGAGACGTTCGCCGAATGGCTCGAGCGCTCTGGCGGCGCGCCGGCCCTCGGTGCCGAGTTGAAAGACCTCGACATCTTCCCCACGCCCGACGAGAACCCCGACTTCTACGTCGACTACGACGAGACCGGCCCCTATGTCGCCGAGGTGGGCGCCGGAGAGTGCGCCGGATCCTGACATGACCGACACGACCTCCGTTCCCCTCGGTGAGCTCGCGGATTTGTCCACCCGCTTCGAGCGCGCGTCGGCGAGCGAGATCGTGTTGTGGGCTGCCGAGACATACGGCGACAGCATCGTGATGGCCGCCTCGTTCCAAGACTGCGTGCTCATCGACATCGTGGCCCAAGCCGCTCCCGAGCTCGAAGTGGTGTTCCTCGATACGCAGTACCACTTCGCCGAGACGCTGTCGTTCGTCGACGAAGTACGTCGCCGCTACGACCTGAATCTCACGGTCATGGAGCCACTCGTAAAGCCCGACGACCTCTGGCAGCGTGACACCACCGCGTGCTGCAACGCCCGCAAGGTCGAGCCTCTGGCTCGGGCCCTCAAGGGCAAAGCGGCGTGGATCACCGGCCTCCGACGGGTTGACGCGCCGACCCGGGCCAATGCACCGATCGTCTCGTACGACGTCGCCCGCGACATGGTCAAGATCAACCCGTTGGCCACCTGGTCCGACCTCGATATGAGCGGCTACATCGCCGACCACGAAGTGCCAGTGCACCCACTCAGCGAGAAGGGCTATCCGTCGATCGGATGCTGGCCCTGCACCCGCCCGGTGGCCGCCGGTGAAGACCCCAGAGCCGGGCGTTGGTCCGGACAGGACAAGACGGAGTGTGGACTTCATGCTTGACGAGCGCGTACTGGCCCCTTTGTCGGGTCCCCTGCCCTCCGCGCCGTCGGCGTTGAGCCATCTCGACGCCCTGGAAGCCGAAGCGGTGTTCATCATGCGCGAGGTCGCGGCCGAGCGCGAGCACCCGGTGCTGCTCTTCAGCGGCGGCAAGGACTCAGCGGTCCTGTTGCATCTGGCCGCCAAGGCCTTCCGTCCCGGCCGCTTCCCATTCCCGCTCATGCACGTCGACACCGGCCACAACTTCGACGAGGTTCTTGCCTTTCGCGACCGGCGGGTCGCCGAGCTCGATGAGCATCTGATCGTTGCCTCGGTGCAGGCGTCGATTGATTCCGGCCGCGTGGAAGAAGAGACCGGTCCCGGCGCGACTCGCAACCGGCTCCAGACCACCACGCTGCTCGACGCCATCGCCGAGCACGGCTTCGACGCCTGCATCGGCGGCGCTCGGCGCGACGAAGACAAGGCTCGCGCCAAAGAGCGCGTCTTTTCGTTCCGCAACAAGCTCGGCCACTGGGACCCGCACGACCAGCGGCCAGAGCTTTGGAGCATGTACAACGGGCGCATCCACCCCGGCGAGAGCATCCGGGTGTTCCCGCTGTCGAACTGGACCGAGCTCGACATCTGGGAGTACATCGCCCGCGAAGACATCGAGCTGCCCTCGATCTACTACGCCCACCGCCGCCCGGTGGTCGAGCGTGACGGCATGCTCCTGGCCGTGTCGCCCTACGTGATCCCGACCGCGGGTGAAGTTCCGCTCGACATCGTCGTTCGCTACCGCACCGTCGGCGACATGAGCTGCACCGGCGCGGTGCGCTCGACAGCGACAACCGTCGACGAGGTCATCGCCGAGGTGGCCACCAGCCGGGTCACTGAGCGCGGCGCCACCCGCGCCGACGACAAGTTCTCGGAGACGTCGATGGAAGACCGCAAGAACAAGGGCTACTTCTGAGCCCGCCGCCTCTTTCAAGGGCGGCGCTCGACTCCGACTCACTGCTGCGGGTGGCCACCGCCGGCTCGGTCGACGATGGCAAGAGCACGCTCATCGGGCGCCTGCTGTGGGACTCGAAGTCACTGGCCGACGACCAGCGCGAAGCGGTCGGGCGGGCGAGCACGGCCGGAGGCCATGACTACGTGAACCTCGCGCTGCTCACCGACGGCTTGCGCGCCGAGCGGGCCCAGGGCATCACCATCGACGTCGCCTACCGCTACTTCGCCACGCCGCGCCGCACCTTCATCCTCGCCGACACGCCCGGTCACGTGGAGTACACGCGCAACATGGTCACCGGCGCGTCGCGCGCCGACCTCGCGGTTGTCCTCGTCGACGCCCAGGTGGGCGTGGTCGAGCAAGCCCGGCGCCACGCGGTCATCGCCAACCTGCTGCGCATTCCCCACCTCGTCGTAGCGGTGAACAAGATGGATCTCGTCGGCTGGAGCGAAGACGTCTTCCGCGCCATCGAGGCCGATATCGCCCTCACCATGGGGCGGCTCGACTGGATCAGCCTCACGGTCATCCCGATGTCCGCACTCGTCGGCGACAACGTGGTCGACCGGTCGCCCAACATGGCTTGGTACGAGGGGGCCGCTCTTCTCGAGCACCTCGAAACCGTTCCCGGCGCCGACGACGACCACGAGAGCGCTCGATTCCCCGTGCAGTACGTCATCGACGGTGCCGGCCGTGAGCCCGGCTACCACGGCTACGCGGGCCAGGTCGCGGGCGGCATCCTGCGCGCCGGCGACGAGGTTGTGGTGCTCCCTGCGGGCCTGCGGTCGACGATCGCCGGCATCGACATGCTCGAAGGGCCGGTGTCCGAAGCTCACTCCGGCGCGTCCGTCACGGTCCGGCTCGACGACGACGTGGAGGTCGGGCGCGGCGACATGCTCTGCCACCCGCGCGAGGAGGCGACCGTCGGGGTTGAGTTGGAGGCGACGATGTGTTGGATGTACGACGAACCACTCGTCCCGGCCAAGACGTACGCGCTCAAGCACACGACCCGGTGGTGCGAGGCCACCGTGACCGGCCTGCGCGACCTCATCAACGTCAACACCCTTGAGCGCACGAGTCACGTGGCCGAGCTCGGGCTCAATGACATCGGCACTGTGCGGCTGCAACTCAGTTCGCCGATCGTGTACGACCCCTACGAGATCAACCGCACGACAGGAAGCTTCATCCTCGTGGATCACGAGACCAATGCCACCGTCGGCGCGGGCCTGATCCTTCCCACTGCGTGAGCGCCGACATCGGCGCGGTCGTCTCCGTCGTCGACCTCGTCAAGCGCTATCCCAAGGCGGACGTGAACGCTGTCGATGGCATCTCGTTCGACGCCGATCAGGGCGAGGTATTCGGACTTCTCGGGCCGAACGGCGCGGGCAAGACAACCACCGTGGGTGTGCTCACCACCCGGGCGCTGCCGACCTCAGGTCAGGCACTCGTGGGCGGTGTCGATGTGGTTCGTGACCCCGTCGGGGCGCGAACGGTGCTCGCCGTCGTGCCACAGCGCAACAACCTCGATCGGGCCATCTCCATCCGCCAGAACCTGCTGTTCCATGCGGCCTACCACTGCGTGGCGAAGACCGAGGCGCGCCGGCGCGCCGAGGAATTGCTCGAAGCCTTCGGCTTGGCCGGGCGCGCCGACGACAAGCCCGACTTCATCTCCGGCGGCCAGGCGCAGCGCATCATGATCGCCCGTGCGCTCATGCATTCGCCGTCGGCCCTCTTTCTCGACGAGCCCACGACCGGGCTCGATCCCGCGGCGCGCCTGTTCGTGTGGGACCGCATCCGTGAGCTCAAAGAGGGAGGAACGACCATCGTCTTGACCACCCACGCCATGGACGAAGCCGCGGCGCTGTCCGACCGGGTCGGCATCATGGACCACGGCAAGCTGCTGGCATTGGACACGCCCGGCGCGCTCACCCGGTCGTTGCCAGGTACTCAGACGCTCGACGTGACGGTGGTGGCCGACGGCGCGGGTACCGGCGACTTCCTGCACGCCATGGGCCAACTCGACGGTGTCGACTCTGTCGAGACGGTCGGCAGCGAACCGCCGGCCGTGCACGCCCGTCTCTACGTTTCGACCGATGCTTCGGCGATGATCGTGCCCTTGGTGAAGATCCTGGGTGAGCTCGATGTCACCTTGACCGACGTCGGCATCGGCCGTCCGACTCTTGAAGACGTGTTCATCGGGCTGACGGGTCGGGCCCTGCGATGACGATGGCCTTGACCGAAACCAAGCCCACCGCTTTGCGTGCATTCGGCGCCGTGCTCCGGCGCGACTTGTACGTCACGTCGCGCGAGCTGCCGACCTTCCTGGCCCAAGTCATCCTTCAACCCTTCTTCCTGCTTTTCGTCTTCGGCCGAATCCTCACCGAGCTGGGCTACGCCCGCGCCGGCTATGCGCAGCTCCTGTTCCCCGGCATCGTCGGGTTGACGGCGGTCGTCACTGGCCTTCAGAGCACCGCGTTCCCGCTCGTCATCGACTTCTCCTTCACCAAGGAGATCGAAGACCGCCTATTGGCGCCGCTGCGCACCGAACTGGTCGCCATCGAGAAGATCGTCTACGCCTCCCTTCGGGCCATCGTGGCCTGCACCGTCATGATCCCGGTCGGCATCCTCGTGCTCGGTTCCATTCCCTGGCGCTGGAGTGCCGCGCCGCTGTTCGTCGTGGTCGTGGTGCTCGGCGCGCTGGTGGGCTCCACGTTGGGCATGGTGCTCGGCACACTCGTGCCGCCGAACCGCATCAACATCATGTTCGCCTTGGCGC
>JALZBN010000205.1 GCA_030947365.1 Actinomycetota bacterium | reverse complement strand
GCCACGCGGCCATGGCGCTGGCGGGCATCACGGCGCGGATGGCGAGGGCCCGGAAATCGGATGGAGGCGGCGCGGCGAGGTCTGGCCGAGCCCCGAGCAGGGCCACCAGCTTGTCGTCGTCGAAGGCGGCGAGCGCCTTGGCAACGGGCACGCTTCCTACGAAATCACGGTTGTCGAGATGCGTGAAGGCTCACCTCGTTCGAGTGGTGCCGACACATCGATCACATCCTCGGCCAGATCGGTCCCAAACGGGGGGAAGCGACACAAGGATAGACGCGGCCTATGACAGGAATGCTGGGCTAGCTGAGGATCTGGCGCGCCAGGTCGGGCGAATCGACCACGATGCCGTGGACGCCAGTGTCGACGACCCTGGGGAGGTCGCCCAACTCGATGACCCAGCAGTAGGTGGTGAGACCTTTGGCCAGTGAGTCCCATACCGCCTCATAGGTGAGGCCGCGCTGGTGAATGCTCACCGCCGTCGCTCCGCAGTCGATGGCATCTTGGAGGTAGCGACTCGTCTTCGCCGGTGTATAGGTGTTGCGCAGCAAGGCCCGTTCGGTATCCGGAGCGACGACCGCAGCTTTGCGCACAAACGTTTCGTCGCGCATCCAGAACGCCGATCGCTTCAACAGGGCCCGGCGCGCCAGGAGATCGGCGGCGGGCTCGAAGGCCTCGGGCGCCTTGAGGTCGAGGGCCAGGTCGATACCCTCGGGCAGCACGTCGAGCACCTCCGCCAGCGACGGCATGGGCGCGCCGGACTTGCGCTCCCGGAGCTTGGCGAACCGCTCCGCCGACGTGCGGTCGACGGGAAGCGGCGAGCAGGCCATACGCCAGAAGGTGCGGTCGTGGTTCAGCACCGGGACACCGTCGCTCGTCAGGCGGATGTCGATCTCCACTGCGTCGGCGCCGAGGCTGGGCGCCATCCTGACCCCCGCCAGGCTGTTCTCCGGTGCATTGAGGGAACAGGCCCGGTGGGCGATGATCCTCACGCCACAGGCAGACGCTCTTCATCGGCGGCCGGCGCGACCTCGGGATCGAGTTCCTCGTCGTCGTCAGCTCCGCGCCATTTGTTCACGAACCACCAGCGCGCCGACACGGCTCCGACGGTGGCGAGTTGAGCGGTCGTGAAGCAGGCGACGCACATCGTGGGAATCGTATCCGCGACAGGCGGAGTACGGCCCGCCAGGGCCTCAGCTGGCGCGCGCCCACAGGCGCCGGCCCAGGAAGTGCCAGATAAGCCATAGCGCGAGTGAGAATCCGATCGCGCCCCGCGCCGTGTTGGCGAGCCACACTCCCCAGTTGGCGGCCGGGAAGCTGACCTGCTGCACCCAGCCCGGGCCGCCCCAGCTCCAGTCGAGGTACTCCTTGCCTCGGTTCGGGTTGAGAAGGCGGGCCCAGATGAACCAGGCAAAGATCCGGCACGCGCCGTACACGAAGAAGGCCCGGTACGCGGCCAGCATGGCTCGGTCTGACATCTTGAACTTGCGCCGCAGCCAGCCCCAGGCCGGGTCGGCCGGCACCACCGTCGAGAAGAAGAACTTCTTGTTGAACACCTTGAATCCACTGAGGGCCAGACAGAGCCACAAGAAGTCCCACACCCCTCCGAGGCTTGAGTAATAGGCGGCGGCATCGCCGTAGCGCCCCTGCTGCGAGGCGTAGGCCCACATGCCCGTCGAGTAGTGCTGAAGGGTGAACGGGAAGAACAACATCGTGCCGACGCTGTCAAAGGTGTCGGTGAGGACGTGGGCCCACGCGCCGATGACGAGACCGAGGAACCACGCCTTGTTCCTCGTGACCGCCAGCACCAAAAGGGCGACGAGAAAGCCGAAGAGCAGCGAATGGGTCAAGCCGACGCCGGGCCAGCCTCGGTGGTACTTGGCCGGGAACGAGGCCTTGATGAAGGTCAGGTTGCCGATGTGCAACCCGTACACGGGCAACTTGGTGAACAGGTCGGGAAGCAGGCAGCCCAGCAACACCGCCAGGTAGGAGATCTTCGCCTTGGTGTGACCCTGGATGAAGTAGCTCTCGAGCTCGTGCGCCGCCCAGCTCACTCCGACGACCTGCGCCCTTTGTTCTTGCCTCGCTTGATGAGCGCCGGCGTGAGCAGCGTGACCGTGGCGATCACGATCGCGGGGCCGTTGATCCAGTTGAGGATGGGCGTGCGGACGATCGCGCCGCCGACGATGAGGATCACGCATGCCACCGCGTAGCTGACGATCTCCGCTTTCCGCTCATTCACGACGGGCGCACTCTATGGTGCACGGCGGGTCTCGTCGGGGCTGGCCTGATTAGGGCGCGCGGGGAATGGGAAGGCACTGGCAGTGTTCACGACCGTCGCGCCACTCCACACCGGTGCACCCGACCCGGTCCTTCCTGCGGCGCGAGGGCCGCTGAGCGACCACCTCCTGCGACACCTCCGTCAGCCCGTGCACGAGGTCCCGCCGTTGCCGGCGACAGCCGAGGATCCGCTCGTCGGCGACGACTTCCAGCTCGCCCTCTACCTCCTCTACGAGCTTCACTACCGCGGCTTCGCCGGCGTCGACGACGCATGGGAGTGGGAGCCGAGCTTGCTCGGAGCTCGCCAGGGCCTGGAGTCGTGCTTCGAGATGGCGCTTCTCGGCGAGGTCGGCGACGTCGGCGACGTCGGCAGCAGTGGGATCCCGGCGCGCCTGCAACAGATCATCGAACAGGGCGGCGGCGGCCGTTCGCTCTCGGGCTACATCGAGGAACGGGGGACGATCGACGAGCTGCGTGAGCTGGCCATGCACCGCTCGGCCTACCAGCTCAAAGAGGCCGACCCGCACACCTGGGCCATCCCACGCCTTGCCGGCGCGCCCAAGGCGGCCATGGTCGAGATCCAGGCCGACGAGTACGGAGGCGGCGTTGCCCCCGACATGCACGCGTCGCTTTTCGCCGACACCATGGCCAGCCTCGGACTCGACACCTCCTACGGCGCGTACCTCGACCGCCTTCCGGGCGCGACGCTCGCGACGGTGAACCTCGTCTCGCTCTTCGGCCTACACCGGCGCTGGCGCGGCGCGCTTGTGGGCCACTTGGCCATCTTCGAGATGACGTCGTGCGAGCCGATGGGCCGCTACAGCCGCGCCCTGCGCCGGCTCGGTTTCGGCCCCGCGGCGCGCCGTTTCTACGACGTTCACGTGGAGGCCGACGTGCACCATGCCGTCGTCGCCGCCACCAAGATGGCCGGCGGTCTGGCGGCAGCGGAGCCGCGAGTTGCCGACGACATCCTCTTCGGCGCCCAGGCCCTCATGGCCGTCGAAGCCCGATTCTCCAACTCCGTCCTCGATGCTTGGAGCGCGCGCCGGAGCTCGTTGCTGCCGTGCGGGCCGGGAAGAGGCCGCTAGCCGGCTGTGCCCGTGCGCACCGGGCAATCGCGTCGCGCTCAGGCCTTCGGGGCCCAATGGCATGACGCCAAACCCCGCTTCTCCAGGTATTGCTGGTGGTAGTCCTCCGCGGGCCAAAACTCGCCGGCGGGCACCACCTCGGTGACGATCGGGCGGCGGAAACGGACCTGCGCG
>JALZBN010000204.1 GCA_030947365.1 Actinomycetota bacterium | reverse complement strand
CCACGGTCGCCTGGACGATCGAGCGCGTCCAGAAGCCGACCCTGATCGTCGCGCCGAACAAGTCCCTTGCGGCCCAGCTGGCGAACGAGTTCAAGGAGCTGTTCCCCGAGAACCGGGTCGAGTACTTCGTCTCCTACTACGACTACTACCAGCCCGAGGCCTACATGCCCTCGAGCGACACGTACATCGAGAAGGATTCCTCGGTCAACGACGAGATCGACCGGCTTCGTCACTCTGCCACCTCTGGCCTCCTCGCAAGAAGAGACGTCATCGTGGTGGCCAGCGTCTCTTGCATCTACGGCCTCGGTTCACCCGAGGAGTACGCCACCCAGCTACTCATGCTGCGCAAGGGCCAGCAGATCGATCAGCGCGCCATCCTTAGCCGCCTCGTCGACATGCAGTACGAGCGCAACGACCTCAACTTCATCCGCGGGAAGTTCCGTGTGCGGGGGGACACCATCGAGGTCTTCCCAGCCTACGAGGAGCAGGGCCTTCGCATCGAGCTGTTCGGCGACGAGGTCGAGCGCATCAGCCGGGTCGACCCGCTCACCGGGGAGTACCTCGCCGAGCTCGAGGAGATGGAGATGTACCCGGCCTCGCACTACGTGGCGGGCGAGGAACGGATGAAGCGGGCGATGATCACCATCGAAGCTGAGCTTGCCGAGCGGCTGGCCTGGTTCGAGAAGGAGGGAAAGCTCCTCGAGGCCCAGCGCCTCCGCATGCGCACCCAGTACGACCTAGAGATGATGCGCGAGGTCGGGTTCTGCTCCGGAATCGAGAACTACTCCCGCCACATCGACGGCCGCGCGCCGGGCGCGCCGCCCTACACCCTCCTCGATTTCTTCCCCAAGGACTACCTCACGATCATCGACGAGTCCCACGTCACGGTGCCGCAACTGCACGGCCAGTACGAGGGCGACCGGTCACGCAAGGAAACGCTCGTCGATCACGGCTTCCGACTCCCCTCAGCCGCCGACAACCGGCCCCTCCGCTTCGACGAGTGGTACGAGCGGGTGGGCCAGTGCATCTTCTTGTCGGCCACGCCCTCGAATTACGAGGTCGAGCAGTCGAGCCAGGTCGTCGAGCAGATTGTGCGCCCGACCGGGCTCATCGACCCCGAGATCATCGTCAAGCCCACCAAGGGTCAGATCGACGACCTCATGGAGCAGATCAATGCCCGTGTGGAGAAGGGCGACCGGGTTCTCGTCACCACCCTCACCAAGAAGATGGCCGAAGACCTCACCGACTATCTGCTGGAGCTCGGGGTGCGAGTGCGTTATCTGCACAGTGAGGTCGACACGATCCAGCGCATCGAGATCCTGCGAGACCTTCGGCTGGGAGAGTTCGACGTGTTGGTCGGCATCAACCTGCTCCGGGAAGGGCTCGACCTTCCCGAGGTCTCGTTCGTCGCCATCCTCGATGCCGACAAGGAAGGCTTCCTCCGCAGCGAGACGTCGCTGATCCAGACCATCGGCCGCGCCGCCCGCAACGTCGACGGCCAAGTCGTCATGTACGCCGATCAGGTCACCGACTCGATGAAGCGGGCCATCTCTGAGACGCACCGGCGCCGCGGTCTCCAGCAGCAGCACAACATTGAGCACGGCATCGATCCCCAGACCATTCGCAAGGCCGTCACCGACATCCTGGCCACGCTGCGGCCCGAGGGCGACGGCAAGGCACCGTCGCCGGGCCGTGATCGCCGGTCCCGTAGGCGCGACAAGCCCCGTAGCGACTTCGCCGAGTTACCCCACGACGAACTCGAGCGCCTCATCCGCACCCTGGAAGAGGAGATGAAGGAGGCGGCAGCCGACCTCCGGTTTGAGTACGCCGCTCGCCTGCGCGACGAGATCCATGACCTCAAGCGGGAGCTCCGCGAGGTCAGTTAGTTAGTTGGCACTACGGCGCCCCCGTTACGCGCCGATAACTCCTAGGTGACAGTCGTCGTCGATCGACCCGCGCGCCCCAAGGCGCCAGGGCCTAGTCCCTCGCCGGCGCGCCGCCTCTGGGACGCGCCGGTGTGGGCCCACCTCCTCGCCCTCACGGCTGTCCTGCTCGTGCTTTTGCCAGTCATCGGCACGTCGTCATCGTTCCTGGCCGACGAGGGCGCGGCCATCATCCAAGCCCACTCGCTCTCCGCCGGACGAGGCTGGGTCGTCGAGCATCCTGCGCCAGAGCTCGATCCAACCGGCCACAACTACCCCATCACGCACGCCGAGAGCGGGCTCAAGGGTCAGGCACCGCTCGGCAAGCATCCGGTCTATCCGGTGCTGCTGGCAGTGGCCGACCGGCTCGGCGGCGTCACCGGGATGGTGCTGCTGTCAATCTTCGGGACGGTCGCTGCCGCCGGGCTCGGCGCGGCACTTGCGGGTCGTCTCGGCACCAACCTGAGCCGCCTCACGGTCTGGGTGATCGGGCTGGCTAGTCCGCTCTTCTTTGACAGCTTCCTTGTCATTGGCCACACCATCGGCGCAGCCTTGGCTACGGGCGCCGTCTTGTTCGCCTTGATTGCCATCGAGCGCCGGAACGTGAGCGCTGCCCTGGCAGTTGCGCCCTTCGTCGCAGGAGCAGTCCTCTTCCGAAACGAGGCCATCATCTTCGCAGTCGCGCTTGCGGTCGTGGCTGGAGTGTTCGCTCTTCGCACCCGTCCCCGATGGCCTGCGGTCATTGTCGCGATTGGCGCGCTGGGGGCCACGGGCGCCGCCCGAGTTGGCGAGAAGGTCTGGATCGCTGGGTTTGTCGGCCGAAGCACCCGAGCCGCGGCATTGCCAGTCCCGGTGGCAACCGACAACCTGGCGAAGGGCCGAGTCGATGGCTTTCTCCTGACCTGGTTTACACCGAGCTATTGGGGCTCGCCGGTACTGGTCCTTTCGCTCTTGGCCATGGTCGCCGCGATTGCAGTTGGGGCCGTGCTCGTTCGCCGCGCGCCGCAGCGGCGGGGCGACATCCTCGCCGCGGCCGCCGTGGCGGCGGGCGCGTCGATCGTCGCTTTCCTCGCGGATGCGAGCAACGTCGTCCCTGGGTTGCTCGTCGCGTTCCCGCTGGCGGCAGCCGGGCTGTTTGCGCTCCGCCTCGACATCTTCCGCGCGCCGGGTACGTTCCTCGCCGGCGGCGTCTTCGCCCTGTTTGCCGGCGGCGTGATTGCCACGCAGTACTCCATCGGTGGGTCTGGAGAATGGGGTGGCCGATACTTCGCTCTTGGAATTCCTGTCCTCGTCCCGGTTCTCATTCTGGCCCTCCGTCGCGCCGGACGCGTCCTCGACGCCCCGACCGTCCGGTGGGCTGTGGCTGCACTCGCGGTGTGCTCGGTGGCGATGTCGGCGATGGCGGTAATGAGCCTGCGGTCGAGCCACGAGAGCAAGATCCGTCTGGTTGCGAAGATCGAGCGAGCCGCCGCTGGCACCGGTGCGGCGCGGCCGGTAATTGTGACCACCTCGGACGCCATGCCACGAGTGGCGTGGCCGACGTTCGATGGCAACCGGTGGTTGGTAACCACTCTTTCCGACCTGCCGAGCCTCCGAGAGCGCCTTGCACGCGCCGGCGT
>JALZBN010000203.1 GCA_030947365.1 Actinomycetota bacterium | reverse complement strand
TGACGAACACGAGCAGCGCTTGGGAGTCGGTGAGCACCTGGCCCTCGTCGTCGATGATCGTGATGTGTTCGCCGTCGGGATCGATCACCGCACCCAGTTGGGCATTGGAGGTGCGCACAACCTCGGCCACCCGGCTAGAGAGGACAGCGGGGTCGAACGAGGCCGCGCCGGCTGTCGATGCATACGGATTCACCGACAACACGTCAGCGCCGAGTTTGGCAAGAACGCTCGGCATCACCATCGACATCGAACCGAACGCGTAATCCACGACGACGCGATAGTTGGCGGTCCTGATGGCTTGGATATCGACAGTGGAGATGAGAGCCGCGGTGTAGTACTCGAGAGCCCGAGCAGGGAAGCCGATGTCGCCGATATCAGCCGCGAACGCGCGCCGGAAATCCTGCCGGTAGAACGCCCGCTCGACCTTTCGCTGCGCGCCGTGGTCGATGTCGGTGCCATCGGCGGCAAAGAACCTGATGACGACCGATTGGGGGTCGCCCGGCGCGAGTCGAACAGTGATGCCGCCCTGGGAGCGCTGCGTGCGCACCTGGAAACGGGTGACAGGAACGGGCGCCATCTCGAGGTCTTCGACGTTGATCCCCGCCGCGTTCAGTCCGGCCATCGCGGCGCGCTTGAGCGCCCGCGCGGCGCGGCTCGAGTCACGCGATGTCGTGACCGTCGAGCCCTTCTTGAGGTTGGAGCCGTACGCCATCGCCACCCGCACCGCTAACTCCGGGGTGACGTCGACGTTGGCGAGACCGCTCACCCCCACCCGGCCGAACAGGCTTCGCGCGCCGCGCGACTCCCAGACGATCGATGAGTTGATGATGGCCCCGGCCTCGACAGTCTTGAACGGGTACACCTTGACGCCGGGGTTGATGACCGCATGCTCGCCGACAAAACACTCGTCGCCGAGAACCACGCCTTCCTCGCATCGGGCGTAGTCGCGCAAATCGCTCGAGCGGCCGACAACGGAACCCCGTAGCCGCACTCCCTGGCTGATGTAGGCGTTGTCGTGCACGACACTGCGCTCAAGGAAGGCGTCGGCGCGCACGATGACGTTGGCCCCGAGAACGGTGTACTCCCGCAGCTCGGCCCCGGCCTCGACCCGGCAGTGGTCGCCGATGACAACCGGGCCCTCGACTTTGGCCTTGGGATCGACCTCCGCTCCCTCTCCCAGCCAGACGCCGTCGGCGACCCGGAAGCCGGGAACGTCGAGCTCGACCTTGCCGTCGAGCACGTCCTGGTGGGCTTTCACATAGGCGTCGAGGGTGCCGACATCCTCCCAGTAGCCCTCGGCCACGTGCCCGAAAAGCGGCTTGCCCTCCTCGAGCAACTGGGGAAAGACATCGCTCGAAAAGTCGACCGACTTGCCCTCGGGGATGTGGTCGAAGATTCCCGGTTCGAGGACGTAGATCCCGGTGTTGACGGTGTCGCTGAACACCTGTCCCCACGTGGGCTTCTCCAAGAAGCGCTCGATGGATCCGTCGTCGTGAGTGATGACGATGCCGAACTCGAGGGGGTTCTCCATCGACTTGAGCGCAATCGTGGCCATGGCGCCCTTGTCCTTGTGAACCTGGACGAGAGCCGAGAGGTCGATGTCGGTCAGGACGTCGCCGGAGATCACGAGGAACGTCTCGTCGAGCTCGTCTTTGGCGTTGCCGACCGAGCCGGCGGTGCCGAGCGGGGTTTCCTCGGTGGCGTAGACCATCCGTACGCCGAACTCCTCGCCGTCGCCGAAGTAGCTGCGAATCGTCTGCGGAAGGAACGCCACGGTGACGACGATGTCGTCGAAGCCGTGCTGCTTCAACAGCCGCACGATGTGCTCCATCATCGGCCGGTTGACGAGCGGCATCAACGGCTTGGGCTGGTTGGACGTGAGAGGCCGAAGTCGAGTGCCCTCGCCGCCGGCCATGATGACCGCCTTCATCGGGGAGACCCTACCGGCTGGTCGTCGGCCCGGTCGCGTAGGGCGTCTCTGCCTATCCGGACGTATCCGGCGACGGAGTACCAGCTGTAGCCGAGCCCAACGAGGGCGCACGGCCAGGCCGCCACCCGTGCCTGCCGACGCCACCGGAACGACTCGCCCTTGGAGAGCAGAAACAGCGGGAAGGCGACCATCAGGCCGAATGTCCCGCACTTTCCGGCCCATTGCACGTCGACTCGGCGGGCACCCATCGCCGCGAGGGTGAGGGCCCCCGCGCCGACAGTCACTTCTCGCGACACGGCAAGCCACCCGATCCATCTGGGCACGGAACCGTCGACGAGGATGGCCACGATCCCCGAAATCAACAAGACGCGGTCGGCGGTGGGATCGAGCACCTTGCCGACAGTGCTGACCTGATTGAAGCGTCGAGCCACGTAGCCATCGACCCAGTCGGTGATTCCCAGAGAACCGAGCAATACCGCGGCCGCCACCCGGTTCCGGCGGCCGAACATGAGCCAGAGAAAGACAGGAACGCAGGCCAGCCGCCCGAGCGAGAGGGCGTTTGGGATAGTGAGCACCCGGTCTTCGCCCGCCGTGGGCTCGGGTGTGTCTCCGTTGTCTCGCGTGGTCACGTTGGGGATTCTAGGAACCGGCGGCGCGCCGAGGCCTATTCGCGACGTCGCGGGTAGGTCGTGTGCTCCACATCGCCACGACGCCCCCGGATGTCATGACCAGGGCGGCGACGAGCCCCGCGCCGAGCCCCCACGAGGTGCTCGCCGTCACGAACGGCTGTCCGGGCAGCGACGCACCCTGCTCGCCGACATGGAGTGCAGCACCGAAGAAGACGAGGCTCACGGCGAGGGCACCGCCGGCCAGGAGGATCTCCGGACGCAGCGAGATGCCCTGGCGGAGCCGGCGGGCGGCGTTGAACAGTGGAACCAGAGCCAACACCGAGAGAAGAATCGCGACGACGGGAATCGCCGTCCACGCGCTGAGATCGCGTGGGTGAAAAGCGGGGTCGCCAGGGCCCGAGAAGCGACCGACCGACTCCTCGTGGAACCAGGGGACGAACAAAGAGACGATGAGCAGCACAGCCGCGCCGGCTGCAATCCATTCTCCCGACGAGAGCCGGCTCTTGGTGGACGACACGGCGGGCAGGTTACGTCACACGCGCCGAAGGCCCCCGGATCGGGGGCCTTCGTCGTTGATTCCCTACCTCCTGGACCGCTTCAGCTAGATGTCGAAGACGATTGCGAAGCCGAGAAGCCCAAGATTGATTGCCGTCGGGTTGCTGGTAGCCGGACCGGTTGCGCCGGTTGACCCCGAACTGCCCGAGATGGCTATTGGTACTGACACCGCGCCGGACCAGGCCGGCCCGGTATCCCCGGTATTGGTGGAGCTCGACTGAGCCGAGACTCCGCCGGAGCTTCCGGAAAGGGCAATTGGAACGGCGAGTACGACGACGTTGCCCCCATTGCCACCGCTCGCATCGCCAATGGCGACGCTCGAGCCGCCGACGGCCACACCGGGCAAAAGCCCGAGGTTGACCGCCACACCGCCAGCGCCGGCGACAGGAACAGCTACGCCGCCATTGCCACCGTCACCAGCTAGGGCCAGAACG
>JALZBN010000202.1 GCA_030947365.1 Actinomycetota bacterium | reverse complement strand
CTTCATGACGTCGCCGAGCTGGCCGGTGAGCGTCAACGATGGCTGACCCTTGCCTCCCTCGCCGGGCAGCGCGGTGGCCTCGATGAACAGCACGTCGCCGCCCGCGCCAGTGACAGCCAAACCGGTAGCAACACCGGGCACGGCCGTACGGTCGCCGGCCTCGAAGAAGAAGCGCGGGCGTCCGAGATAGGTGCCCACGTCGCCGGCATCGACGTCGACGGGTGCTTCGACCTCACTTGCGGCGAGCCGGGTGGCGACCTTCCGGAGCATCTTGCCGAGCTCCCGTTCCAGGTTCCGGACACCGGCCTCGCGGGTGTAGTCGGCGACGACGGCGCGCACGGCGTCGTCGGACACTGACGCCTCGTCCGCGCCGAGTCCGTTGCGCTCCAGCTGGCGGGCCATCAGGTGGTCGCGGGCGATGTCGACCTTCTCGGCCTCGGTGTACCCATCGAGGTGGATGATCTCCATGCGGTCGAGCAGGGGCCCGGGGATGGTGTCGATGACGTTGGCGGTCGCGATGAACAGCACGTCGGACAGGTCGAGGTCGATCTCGAGGTAGTGGTCACGGAAGGTGTGGTTCTGGGCCGGGTCGAGCACCTCCAGCAGTGCCGACGACGGATCTCCGCGCCAGTCGCTGCCGAGCTTGTCGACCTCGTCGAGCATGAACACCGGGTTCATGGTGCCGGCCTCGCGCAGGGCGCGGACGATGCGGCCCGGCTGGGCGCCGACGTAGGTGCGGCGGTGGCCACGGATCTCGGCCTCGTCACGAACCCCACCGAGCGAGATGCGCACGAACTCGCGGCCCATGGCGCGCGCCACCGACTCGCCGAGCGAGGTCTTGCCCACACCTGGAGGGCCGACGAGCGCGACGATCGCGCCGGAGCCCCGCCCACTGACGGGCGACAAACCCCGGTCGGCGCGCAGCTTGCGGACCGCCAGGTATTCGATGATGCGGTCCTTCACGTCACCGAGCCCGGTGTGGTCGGCGTCGAGAATGGTGCGGGCCTCGGTCACGTCGAGCCGGTCGTCGGAGCTCTTGCCCCACGGCAGTTCGGTGACCGTGTCGAGCCACGTGCGGATCCAACCGTGCTCCGGGCTCTGCTCGCTCGTGCGCACGAGCCGGTCGATCTCTCGCTCAACTGCCTTGCGGGCATCGTCGGACATCCCCGCCTCTTCGACCTTCTTGCGGTAGTCCTCGACGACAGTCTCGCCGTCGGCGTCGTCGCCGAGCTCCTTGCGGATGGCGGCCAGCTGCTGGCGCAAAAGGAACTCGCGTTGGGTCTTCTCCATGCCCTCGGCCACGTCGGTGCGAACCTTGTCCTTGAGGCTGAGGTCGGCCAAGACGTCGCGCGCCCAACCGAGTACCTTCTCCAGCCGCTCTTCGACGTCGAGCGTCTCCAAAACCTCGATCTTCTGGTCGAAGCTGAGGTCGGGCGAGTAGCCGGCGGTGTCGGCCATCATTCCGGGATCGGTGATGCCACGGAGGGCTTCGGCAATCTGCCGAGCACCCCGGTATTCGAGGACGTTCTCGATCACGGCCCGGTATTCCCGCGCCAGGTCGACTGCCCGCGCCGACGGACGCTCGGTCGACTCCGCGGGCTCGTACTGGACCCACAGCGCCTTCCCCGTACCCGGCGCGCCAGTACCGATGACGCCCCGCTCGACGCCCCGGACGACCACGGCGCGCGTGCCACCGGGAAGCTCCCCGCTGTCCTCGACCTTGCCGATCGTGCCCACCCGGGCGTAGCGGTCGGCGAAGCGCGGGACGAGAAGCAAGCGTCCACCGGCTAACTCGGCGGCCTCGAAGGCGGCCTGCGCTTCCTCGGTCTCGAGCGCCATGGTCACAACCATGCCCGGCAGGACCACGCCCGTGGCGAGGGGAAGCAGCGGAAGAATTGTCGTATCGGTATCAGTCATTTGAGATCTCCTCTAGCCCGTCGCGGCGGCTTCCGCCCAGGCCTACACGGTGAAGAACACCGGCGCGGCGCGCCCTGTTCCCAGGCGGGGTTGTGGCGCCGCTGGGGGGCATCCGGCCAGACTCCACGGCATGGCCCTTCCCCGCGGGCCGGTGCTGGCCGTCGCCGGACTGGCGCTGGGCTCGGCCGTCGCCGCGATCGTCCTGTCGGCAGTGGTGTTTCCCCACCTGTCGATCAACAACGACGAAGGCATCTACCGGCTCCAGGCGCAAACGCTCGCGAGCGGGCACGTCTTCCCGCCCGCGCCGGCCGGGCTGGCGGACTCATTGCGTCCCTGGATCGCCGCTGTCGACCACGGCCATTACGTCCTCAAGTACAACCCCGCGATGCCCGGCCTGATCGCGCTGAGCTTGCTCGTCTCCGGAGGGTCGGGGCTGTTTCTGGCCCTGGTCGCGGCCGGCGCGACGGCTATGACCTATGTGCTGGCGCGGGAGGTGCTCGGCGAGGACTGGGATGCCGTCGTGGCGGCCGGGGTCGTCGCACTCTCACCGCTGGTCATCCTCCAGAGCGCCATGTTGTTGCCGTACCTCACGACTTTCGTGCTCTTGGAGGCGTTCTGCTGGGGATTGTTGCGGCGCGGGCGGGGCCTGGTTGTGAGCGGCCTCGCCCTCGGCGCCGCCTTCGTGATCCGTCCCTATGACGCGGTGCTGTTTGCGCCGCCGTTGCTGGTCTGGTTTCTTGTGACGCGCCCGGCTCGGCGCGCCGTCGTCGCATTCCTGGTGCCGGCCGCGATCGTGGCCTCGACCTTCTTCGTGTACAACGCAGTCGTAACGGGCAGTCCGCTGAAGCCGAGCTTCTCGCTGCTCGAGTCCCAGGACACACTGGGGTTCGGCACGCGCCGCCTCTATCCCTCGGATCCGCCGCATCACTTTGGCTTGAGCGAAGGCATCGAAGGCGCGGTGCGCCACGTGGGCGCGCTGAACACCTGGCTGATCGGGGGCGTGGTGCTGTTCGCCCTTGCGGCCGTCACCGTCCTTCGCCGGCGCGGCGGCGCGGTCGGCCCCTGGCTGGCGGCGACGGGCGTGCTGTTGCCCCTCGGGTACGTGTTCTTCTGGGGGCCGTGGAATGCGTCGGTGCTGTGGGGCGGCACGCGCTACGTCGGACCCTTCTACTTCTTGCCGGTGCTGATTCCATTGGCGGTGCTCGGCGCACGAGGGCTGGCGGACCTGTACCGGACGCGCCGGTGGGTAGGCGTTGCCACCGCTATCGCGCTGCTGCTCGTGAGTGGGCCGACCCTGGTGCGGGCCGTCGGCGACAACGCCGAGTTCAACCGCCAGACGGAATCGCTCGTCTCCCTGGTGCACCACGGCGCGCCGCACAAGCTTGTCCTCGCTGATCTACCAACGCCATTCCTCATGCATCCGACCCCGGTCGTTGGCAACAACTGGGATCTGTCCGGCGCGACGGTGTTCGCCATCGGGCAACCGGCGCGTGACCTCGATGTTGTTGCCGCATTTCCAGGTCGAGTCCCGTACCGTTTGACGTTCGACGACGACTTCGCGCGTCCCGGCGCGCGTCTGGTAGGCCGCTTGCAACAACTCCGCGCCCTGACGGACACCGAAGAAGTGCTGGCG
>JALZBN010000029.1 GCA_030947365.1 Actinomycetota bacterium | reverse complement strand
GTCGATCCTGGCTCATGAGCACCAGTGGCGGGCCATGTTCCTGTGGAACCACGAAGCCGCCCTCCGGTAGCGCCGGTACTCTTCGACCCCGTGGCCCTGTTCGACATCCGCACCTTCGGCGACCCTGTGCTGCGCCAGCGCGCCGCCGAGATCACCACCATTGACGAGAGCCTGGCCCAGCTCGCCGAAGACATGCTGGAGACGATGTACGACGCTCCCGGGGTCGGTCTGGCCGCGCCCCAAGTCGGCGTGCAGAAGCGGCTCTTCGTCTACGACGTCAACGACGGCAACGGTCCCCACGCGGTGGTCAACCCGGTGCTGACGGGCCACGGCGGGGAACAGACCTCGGAGGAGGGCTGCCTCTCGGTGCCCGGGCTGTCGTGGCCGCTCAGCCGCTACGCCACCGTCCATCTCACCGGTGTCGATCTCGAAGGCAACGAGCTGTCGATCGACGCGGAAGGGCTCCTAGCTCGCTGCTTCCAGCACGAGGTCGACCACCTCGACGGGATGTTGCTCCTCGAGCGACTCGACAACCGAGACCGCAAGGGTGCGATGAAGGCACTGCGGTCGCGGACACTCGGACTCGCCGAGCCGGCGACGGAATCTTCCTGAGCAGCACGTGAAGCTGGCCTACCTCGGCTCACCGGAGGTCGCGGTCAGGCCATTGCAGGCGCTCGTCGCCGAAGGACACGAGGTGGCGCTCGTCGTCTCGCAGCCCGACCGCAAGCGGGGAAGGGGTGGCAAGCTCATGCCCAGCCCGGTCAAGGCCGCCGCTATCGAGCTCGGACTGCCGGTCACTGATCGGGTGGACGACGTGATTGATTCCGGCGCCGAGCTCGGTGTCGTTGTCGCCTTCGGCCGACTGGTCAGGCCGAACGTTCTCACCGCCGTCCCGATGGTGAACATGCATTTCTCCCTGCTGCCGCGGTGGCGCGGGGCGGCGCCGGTCGAACGAGCCATCCTCGCCGGCGACAACGAAACGGGCGTCTGCCTCATGGGTCTCGAAGCGGGTCTCGACACTGGCCCGCTGTACGACGTCGCCACGATCGCCATCGGCCCCGACGACACCGCCGACGAGCTCCGGAACCGGCTGGGAGAACTGGGTACGGCGATGTTGCTGCAGGCCCTGCGTGACGGACTGCCCGACCCCACGCCGCAAACCGGCGAGGCGACCTACGCGGCGAAGATCGAACCCGGCGAGCACGAGCTCGACTGGTCTCGCCCCGCAGTCGAGGTACACCGGGTGATCCGCCTCGGCCAGGCGTGGACCACGTTCAGGGGCCGGCGCCTCAAGGTGCCCTGGGCGCGCCGCGTCGAAAGTCCCCCCGCTCTCGCGCCGGGTGCGATCGACCCGGTGGCCTTGCAGGTCGGCACGGGCCACGGCGCGCTGGAGCTCGTCGAGGTTCAACCGGAAGGCAGGCCGGTGCAACCGGCGACGGCCTGGCGCAACGGCGTCCACCTGATGGCTGATGACCGGGTGGGCTTATAGAGGAGCGGGCCCGTAAGTCCGGTAGACTGGAGCCACTTCCCGGACAGTCGCCTCGTTTGAACGAACAGGCTCGACGCCTCTTCGGTCAACGAACCGTGAGAGGGCCCAATGGTCGGCGACGTGGTCCTCGCGGACAACACCCTCGACAGTGTCCTGCAATATCTTGTGTCGTTGGCCCAAGCGAAAGTCACCGGCGTGGACGGCGTGAGCGTGACGCTCGCGGCCACCGACCGGTTGGAGACCAGGCACGCGACGTCTGACGACGTTACCGAGGCGGATAAGGCCCAGTACGACTCCGGCTTGGGGCCATGCCTGAAGGCGAAGTCGACGGCGCAGATAGTCAACGCGCGGATCGCGGACTGCCACGATCAGTGGCCCGCGTTCACCGACAGGGCAACGTCTGCCGGGTTCATCGAGGTGCTGTCGGTTCCGCTCATGGCCGGCTACGGCGCGTTTGGCGCCCTCAACCTCTACTCGCGCCAAGACACCGGGTTCGACCAACGCGCCGCTGCGGACGCCCAGCTCTTCGCGGGCCTGGCCTCGGTGGTCCTGGCCAACGCAGCGGCAATGGAGTCGGCGGCACGCCAGCAAGCACAGCTCGAGGAGGCACTGGTGACCCGCGATGTCATCGGCCAGGCCAAGGGCATCTTGATGGCCCGACAGTCGTGCACGGCCGACGAGGCGTTCAACGTGCTGCGCCGGGCCTCGCAGCGCGCCAACCGCAAGCTGCGTGATATCGCCCAGGAGCTCGTCGACACCACCGTCGGCGCGACTTCGATCGGTTCCGAGCGCTAGAAAGCGTCACATACAACCCCTTTCAAACCCCACAACGGTTGCGATCAGTGTTCTCGACCAGTCACCCGTGCCCGAGGGCACTACCGCGGCCGAAGCTCTGGCCGAGACGATCCGGTTGGCCCAGCACGCGGAGCAGCTCGGCTACCACCGCTACTGGGTCGCCGAACACCACAACACCCGCTCACTCGCGGGTACGGCACCGGAGGTCATGGTCGCGGCGGTGGCGGCGGCCACGTCGCAGATTCGCGTCGGTTCGGGCGGCGTGCTGCTTCCGTACCGCAGTCCGCTCATGGTTGCCGAGCAGTTTCGTGTACTTCATTCGCTCTTCCCCGGACGTATCGACCTCGGCGTGGGCCGTGCGGCCGGCACCGACCCGGCCACCGAAGAACTTCTCCGGCGCGGGTCCATCGCCGACGGGGAGGAGTTGTTTCCCCAGCGCGTGGCTGACGTAGTCGAGTTTCTCGACGGCGCGCCCGACGTGTGGGTTCTCGGATCGAGCAGCCAGAGCAGTGGGTGCGCCGCCTACCTCGGACTCTCCTTCTCCTTCGCCCACTTCATCAGTCCGACCTATGGCCCGCAGATCGTGACTGCGTACCGGCGCGGTTTCGTGCCGTCGGGCGGGCTTGGCGAGCCTCGCGTCAACGTCGCCGTTTCCGCCGTCTGCGCTGACACCGACGACGAGGCGCGCCGTGTCGCCTCCACCGCGGACTTGTGGCGACTCGGCCCCGAGGGTACCGCGAGGCGGCCGATTCTCCCGGCCGAAGATGTCGCCGGCGCGCTGACCACACTCACGCCTCTCGAGCGGGAGCGCTTGGCCCAGGTCCGGGCCAAGGTCATTGTCGGCGCGCCCGAGCAGGTCCGCTCGAAACTTACGGCACTCGCCCACGAGTTCGACGTCGACGAACTGATCGTGCTGACGGTCTGCCACGACCCCGCGGCGCGCCGAAGATCCTATGAATTGCTGGCGGAAGCCTTCGACCTTGCCCCCCGCCCCCTACCATCGCCGCCATGAGCGAGCGAAGAGCAAAGGTGCTGACGGTCTCCGACGGCGTCGCCGACGGATCGCGTGACGATCGATCCGGGCCCGCGCTGGTGGCCCGCCTCGACGCCGCCGGCTACCGGGTACTCGATCACGCGGTGGTGAGCGACGGCGCGGGCCGAGTCGCCGACGCCTTGCGCGCCATGGTCGACGCCTTCTCCGGCCTGATCGTGACGACGGGCGGCACCGGGTTCGCCCCCACCGACCTCACGCCCGAGGGCACGGTTACCGTTCTCGACCGCCAGGCTCCCGGGCTGGCCGAGGCCATGCGCGCCGCCAACCCCGCCAAAGGGCCGCTCTCACGCGCCGTCGCGGGCACCTCTGGTCGCTGCCTCATCCTGAACACCCCGGGCTCCACCGCCGGCGCGGTCGAGTGCCTCGAGGCGGTTCTCGGCGTACTACCCCATGCGCTGGCCCTTCTCGAGGGTGAACCGACCACTCATCCGGCGTGATGTGACGACGGCAGATCTCGAAGCCGAGCGTCTCATGGTTCGCGCCATGGAGCTCGCCGCCACCGTCCGCACCACCACCTCCCCGAACCCCTGGGTGGGTTGCGTGGTCAGCCCTGGCCCCTACGAAGGCGCCACGGAAGCGCCGGGTGATCGCCACGCCGAGCGGGTTGCCCTCGATGCGGCGGGGCCGGCGGCGCAGGGAGCGACCCTCGTCTCGACCCTCGAGCCGTGCGCCCACCACGCCCGCACGCCGCCGTGCACCGACGCGATCATCGAGGCCGGCGTCGCCCGTGTCGTTGTCGGCATCGAGGATCCTGATCCCGCGGTGAGCGGCGCGGGCATCGCCGCGCTCCGAGCTGCCGGTATCGAGGTCGACCTCGGTGTCTGCGCCGACCAGGTCCGCGACCAGCTGGCCCCTTATCTCAAGCACAGGGCTACCGGGCGGCCGTGGTTGATCTTGAAGATGGCTGTCAGCCTCGACGGCCGTGCCGGCGCGCCCGACAGATCGAGCCAATGGCTCACGGGCGACGCGGCGCGCGCCGACGCCCACCGGCTGCGGGCCGAGAGCGATGCCGTCATCGTCGGCGCGGGCACGGTGCGGGCTGACAATCCAGCTCTCACGGTGCGCGATGTCGCCGGACGCGACCCGCTTCGCGTTGTGATCGGCAGCGCGCCGGCCGACGCCGCCGTCCAACCGGTACTTGAAGTAAGTGGCGAGTTGACCGAGATCCTTGATGACCTTGGACGGCGCGGCATCGTGCAGGCGCTCGTCGAGGGCGGCCCCACTGTGGCCGGCGCGTTCCACCGCGCCGCCTTGGTGGATCGCTACGTCTTCTACCTCGCGCCCGTGCTCTTCGGTGGCGACGACGGGTTGCCAGTGTTCGCCGGATCCGGCGCGCCCACCATGGCCGAGCTATGGCGGGGCCAGATCATCTCTGTCGTGCGACTCGGCGCGGATCTTCGCGTCGAGCTGGCGCCGTAGCGCCGTAGCCTGGCGACCGTGTTCACAGGGATCGTCGAGGAGCTGGGTCGGGTGTCGGCGCGAGAGGAACACCGCTTCACCTTCGAGGCGGCAGTCGTCACCGAAGATGCCGAAGTCGGCGCCTCCATCGCGGTCAACGGGTGCTGTCTCACCGTCGTCGATCACGGTGACGGTTGGTGGCGCGCCGACGTCGTCGACGAGACCCTTTCACGCACGAACCTGTCAGGCCTCCGCCCCGGCGACGACGTCAACTTCGAGCGACCGGTGCGAGTCGGCGACCGCCTCGGCGGCCATCTCGTGCAAGGGCACGTCGACGGCGTGGGCGAGGTCGTCACTCCTGGGCCCGAATTGACCATCAGAGCTCCGGCCGGGCTGTTGCCGTACATCGTCGAGAAGGGATCGGTCGCCGTTGATGGCTGCAGCCTCACGGTGGCGAGAGTGGCCGACGAGGTGTTCGGAATATCCATCGTCCCCCACACGGCCGGCGTCACTACGCTGGGGCGCAGGCGCCCCGGCGACCAGGTCAACCTCGAAGTCGATCTCGTCGCTAAATACGTCGAGAGCCTCTTGACGAGGGACCGCCCCGGAACAGGAGCCTGACCCACACATGCCCTTCGCCAGCATCAAGGACGCCATCGCCGCGTTCGGCCGCGGCGAGATCGTCGTCGTCGTCGACGATGCCGGCCGGGAGAACGAGGGCGACCTCATCATGGCGGCCGAGTTCGCCACCTCCGACAAGCTCGCGTTCTTCTTGAACCACACGTCGGGCGTCATCTGTATCCCGATGACCGGCGAGCGCCTCGACGACCTCGAATTACCACCGATGGTGATCGAAAACACGGAAAGCAATCGCACCGCCTTCACCGTCTCAGTCGACGCGCGCCATGGGTCGACCACCGGGATCTCCGCGGCCGATCGGGCGGCAACGATCGCGGCACTCGTCGATCCCGCGACGCGTCCGCACGACCTGGCTCGACCGGGCCATATGTTCCCGCTGCGATACCGCGAGGGCGGCGTGCTCAAGCGCGGCGGCCACACCGAGGCGGCTGTCGACCTGGCCCGGATGGCGGGCCTCGCCCCGGCCGGTGTCCTCTCTGAGGTTGTCAGCGAAGACAAGACCGGCATGGCCCGGTTGCCCGAGCTCGAGCGCTTCGCGGCTACCCACGGCCTTCCCCTCATCTCCATCGCCGACCTCATCCGCTACCGCCGCCAGTCGGAGAAGCTCGTGCGGCGCATCGTCGAAGCCACCCGCATCCCCACCCAGTTCGGCGAGTTCAGCGGCTACATCTATGAGTCGCTCCTCGATGGCGATCAGCATCTGGCGCTGGTGAAAGGGGCCGTGCAGGGTGAGGAGAACGTCCTCGTGCGGGTCCACTCCGAATGCCTGACGGGCGACGTGTTCGGCTCCATGCGCTGCGACTGCGGGTCGCAGCTCGCGGGCGCCATGGAGTTGATCGCGAACGAGGGCCTAGGGGCTGTCGTCTACCTCCGCGGCCACGAAGGCCGAGGCATCGGCATCGCTCACAAGCTGCGGGCCTACACCCTCCAAGACCAGGGTCGCGACACTGTCGACGCCAACCTCGAGCTCGGGCTTCCCGTCGACAGCAGGGAATACGGCATCGGCGCGCAAATCCTCGTCGACCTCGGCATCACGACGATGCGACTTCTCACGAACAACCCGGCCAAGTACGGCGGACTCGAGGGCTATGGCCTCGAGATTGTCGAGCGGGTGGCGCTACAGCCCATTTCCAACCCGGAGAACATCGCCTACCTGCGCACCAAGCAACAGCGCCTCGGGCACCTCCTCGAAGGTCTCGAGTGACGTGAGCTCGACGTACGAGGGAAGGCCCAACGGCGCCGGCATGCGCGTGGCCATCGCCGCCAGCCGGTTCAACCGCATCGTCACCGACGGCCTGATCGACGGCGCGCTCGCATCGCTGGGCCGCCAAGGCATCGACGACGGATCCATCACCATCGCGTGGGCACCCGGCGCGTTCGAGCTGCCCCTTGTGGCCCAGCGCCTTGCTGTACTGGGCGATCACGACGTGGTCATCTGTCTCGGCGCGGTCATCAAGGGCGGTACCGACCACTACGAGCACGTCGCCGCCCAGTGCGCGGCGGGGCTTACCCGGGTCGCACTCGACACCGGGGTGCCCGTCGTCTTCGGTGTGCTCACGACCGACACGCTGGAGCAGGCACTCGAACGTTCGGGCTCGATCGGCACGTTCGACAACAAGGGTGCAGAGGCCGCCGACACCGCCGTGGAGATGGCCGATTTGTTGCGCCAGCTCCCCAAGTCCAACCAGTAGCCGGAGGATCGATGCTCAAGCTCGTGTTGCCGAAGGGCTCACTCGAACGTGCGACCCTCGACCTCTTCGAGGCCGCCGACCTCTCGGTGCAACGCTCGTCGACGGTCGACTACCGGGGCGTTGTCGACGATCCCCGGATCGACGACGTGAGGATTCTCCGGCCCCAGGAGATCGCCGGCTATGTCGCCGAGGGCGTCTTCGACCTCGGGATCACCGGCAGGGACTGGATCGAGGAGACCGCCTGCGATGTCGTCTCGCTGGGTGAGCTGCACTACTCCAAAGCGACGGCGCGCCCGGTGAACATCGTGCTGGCCGTGCCCGCGGACTCGCCGGTGAAGCGGGTCGAAGATCTGCATGACGGAGTCCGGGTGTCGACCGAGTACCCCGAGCTGACCCGGCGGTTCTTCGCCAGTCGAGGCATCGTCGCCGACATCCGCCTCTCGTACGGTGCGACCGAGGCCAAGGTGCCCGACATCGTCGACGTGGTCGTCGACCTCACCGAGACAGGTCGGGCGTTGCGCGCCGCCGGCTTGGAGCCCATCGAGACGATTCTCACTAGCTTCACCGAGCTGATCGCCAACCGCGAGTCTTACCAAGATCCGGCCAAGCGCCATGCCATGACCCAGATCCGAACGCTGCTACAAGGCGCGCTCGAGGCCCGGGGCAAGGTGCTCGTGAAGCTCAACGTGGGGGAGAGCGACCTCGACCGGGTCATCGAGATCCTGCCGTCACTGAAGTCGCCGACGGTCTCGAAGCTGTTCGGCAACGACGCTTATGCGGTTGAGACCGTTGTCGCCAAGTCGGAGATCAACACGCTGATCCCCGCCCTAAAGGACGCGGGAGCCAGCGACATCATCGAACTGTCGTTGGCCAAGATCGTTCACTAGTCAGTCGTGCACTAGGCGGGTGATGTGGCCCCGCCGACACAGGCCGCGCCGGGCTCCGGCGCCTTCGGCGACTCCCGAAACTGACGAACGAACTCGGCCAGCCGGGGGTCGGTAGCCGACTCCAACTGGACCTGCTTTCCCCACGCCGACGCGACGATCGGTCCGGACAATCCTGGCCAAGGGCTGACAAGGATGTAGGTCTGGTCTGTCGCCAGCCTTCGCAGGGTGCCGACCTGGTCGGTCGGGAGGTCAGGGCGATAGGTGATCCAGACCGCGCCGTGTTCCATGGAGTGCACCCCCTGCTCAGTGACGATGGGTCGACTGTAGAAGCCGCAGTCCTGCCAGATGGGCGCGTGATCGCCGCCGACTGGCGGGGTCTGGGGATATTGCACCGGGCCGTTGACGTGGTTGCGGCTCGGCACCGCGAATGTCTCCAACCCGACGATCTCGTTCGACGTTGCTGTGGTTCGGGCGCCCGGCGAGTCCTGGGACGCGACGAGGATGCCAATGATGACAGCCACAACGGTCACGGCCCCGATGACAAGGAGCACCCTGGGGTCGCCCCATCGATTGTCTTTTTGCCGCTGACGCCCACCGCCGCCCTTCGCGTTCAGCTCGACGCTCCGGCGCTTCCCGCGTCGACCGCGGCCTTCACTTGGACGAAGCCCAACTGGATGCTGGCCAGGGCGTCGCGCAACGACTGAGCGTCGTCACCAAGCCGTGACCCGAGGCCTTCGACGATTGCCGCCATGGCATCGATGGCCAGCTTCGACTGGTCGAGATTCGGCGGGCGCTGCTCGAGGTGCAGCGCTGCCAGTTGGAAAAGGCCGATGCAATGGTTCGCCACGACGACCGACGCCGGCACCGACAGCAGCTCCCGCTGCACCTCGGCCATCTCGGCCCGCAGCTCCTCCTCGCTGGGCTCGCCGAGCCCGGGGGCGGGCGGAACCGATCCTGAACCCGACGGCGGCGGCGGCAGCGGTGCGTCCGCTCCTGGTTCATCTCGGCCCACAGGCCGTTCACCAGACGGTGTCCACAAAGTCATGGTGATACCCTAGGCCCACAATTGAATACGGAAAGCGGGGCTTACACCCCCACCCGGCCACAAGTTCTTGAGCCAGTGCTCCTGAGTCCAAGTGCTCCTGAGTCCAAGTGCGCCGGGTTGATCGACCGCCAGAGGCGGACGTTGCTTTCTACGTCCGTCTATTTTGCGTTTTAAGGAGTGATGCCGGATAGCCGCACCGGATGGCAGCGATGTCAGGATCAACGATCGTATACGGGCACGAGAAGTGCGTCTCGTCGACCCCGACGGGAAGCAGCTGGGAGTCAAAGCCCTTACC
>JALZBN010000028.1 GCA_030947365.1 Actinomycetota bacterium | reverse complement strand
GTCCGGCAGGGCGCTCCACGTGACGTTCGTCGACTCGTGGCATCTGGAGCCGGGCTACCTCGAGCTACTCGCCGAGCGCGTGCGCGCCGCCGTGGCGTCGCTGCCCACCCCCGGCCCGGTCGAGGTCGTCTTCACCGCCCACAGCCTGCCGGCGCGCATCTTGGGCACCGGCGACCCTTATGCCGACCAGCTGGCGGCAACCGCGCAGGCGGTGGCGGCCATGCTCGGGCTGGCACACCACCGGGTGGCGTGGCAGAGCGCGGGACGTACCCCCGAGCCCTGGATCGGCCCTGACCTGTTGAGCGTGCTGCCGCAGTTGGTTACCGACGGCGCGGGTGGCGTAGTCGTGTGCCCGGCCGGGTTCGTGTCCGATCACCTTGAAGTCCTGTACGACCTCGACGTCGAAGCTGTCGCAGAAGCGGCGCGGCTGGGGTTGACCTTCGCCCGGACGGCGTCGCTCAACGACGATCCCGCCTTTTGCACGACACTCGCCCACGTCGTCACTAGTCATCTGGCGACCGTCGGCGATCGTGGCTGACCTCGACGCTGAGTCACGGTCACGGCCGCACATCGTCGTCGTTGGCGGCGGCATCACCGGTCTGGCCACGGCGTGGTACCTCCAGGCCGCCGGCCACGCGCCGACTCGGGTCACGGTCGTGGAGGCAGACGATCGGCTTGGCGGCAAGATCCGCACCGCGGAACTCGGCGGCGTGCCGGTGGAGGCCGGTCCCGACACCTTCCTCGCCCGGGTGCCATGGGCCACCGACCTGTGTCGCGAGTTGGGGTTGCAAGCCGAACTGGTGAGTCCGGCGAGCAGCAAGGCCTACCTGTGGTGCCGCGGGCGTCTGCGGCCGCTCCCTTCGGGCCTGGTCCTCGGTGTGCCGACACGGCTTCGACCCTTGCTGCAGTCGAAGATCCTGTCTCGCGCCGGTGCGGCGCGCGCGGCCCTCGATGTCGTGCTGCCGCGCCGCCGGAACCTGGGCGCCGATCCGTCGGTAGCCGACGTCATCACCGCCCGTCTCGGGCGGGAGGCGCTGGAGCAGCTGGTCGAGCCTCTCGTCGGCGGTATCAATGCGGGAAGCGCAGACACCTTGAGTCTGCGCTCGGCGGCGCGCCAGCTTTCTGTGGCCTCGGCCCGACACCGCAGCCTCATCCTCGCCCTGCGCCAGGAGCAGAGGTCTCGCGGTGACGGCGCACTGGCCGGACCCGTGTTCCAGTCTCTTTCAGGTGGCCTCGAGCGCCTGGTCGACCGCCTGCGCGAGGTTCTCGTCGACACCGAGGTGCGTGCGGCAACGCGTGTCGAGACGGTCGTCGCCGACGGCGCCCGGTGGCGCCTCCGGTGCGCGCCGGGCGATGACATCGTCGCCGACGCGGTCGTCGTCACCGTGCCCTCCTTCGCCGCGGCCTCGATCCTGCGGGAGTCGTGCCTCGGCGCGGCCGCCGAGCTTGACGCCATCCGGTACGCGTCGGTCGTCACCGCCACCCTCGGCTACGAGCCCCGCGCCGTGCCCCGCAGCCTCGACGGCAGCGGCTTCCTGGTGCCACGCGCCGAGGGCAAGTTGCTCACCGCCTGCACGTGGTCGACGTCGAAGTGGCCGGCGCTCGGCGCGTCCGGACTGGTGATGCTGCGGCCGTCGGCGGGCCGCTTCGGCGACGAACGGGCGATGCAACTCGACGACGACGAGCTCGTGGCCCGGCTACATGAGGAGCTGGCCGAGACTGTCGGCGCCACCGCGCCACCGGTCACCTCGATGGTCAGCCGCTGGCCCAACGCCTTCCCGCAATACGAGCCGGGTCACGAGGAGCGCGTTGGTCGCATCGAGTCAGCCCTGAGCGAGCTCCCGGGTGTCCTGTTGGCCGGCGCGGCCTACCGGGGCCTCGGCATCGCGTCCTGTATCCAGCAGGCGGAGCACGCCGCGGGTCGAGTCACGGCGATCCTGTCCCACCGCGGGGGCCGGTCGTAGCATTGGGGCCAATGGCCGACGACGACACGATCATCGTCCGTTCCCCCTACGACGGCAGCGAGGTCGGGCGGGTGCCCAAGTGCGGGCCGGCCGACGTCGAGCGCGCCGTCGCCGCGGCCCGCGCCTCCCTCCACGACGACCCCATTCCGCCCTGGCGGCGCGCCGAGATCCTCGACACCGCGGCGCGCCTGTTGGCCGAAAGAACCGAGGAGTTCGCCCGCACGATCGCGGCCGAGTCGGCGAAGCCGCTGAAGACGGCGCGCGTCGAGGCGCGCCGTGCCGTGAGCACGATCACGTTCGCGGCGGTTGAGGCCCGCACCCTCGCCGGTCAGGTGGTTCCTGTCGACGCGGCCCAGGTGGGCGAGGGCAAGATCGCGTTCACGTTGCGGTTGCCGATCGGCGTGGTGGGCGCGATCGCTCCGTTCAACTTTCCGCTGAACCTGGTGGCCCACAAGGTCGCGCCGGCGATCGCGGCCGGCTGCCCGGTCGTGCTCAAGCCCGCCAGCCAGACGCCCCTTTCGTCGATCAAGCTTGCCGACCTCCTCGTCAACGACTGCGGCCTCCCGCCCGCGTATCTCAACGTCGTCACCGGTGGCGGCAGCACTGTTGGCAACGCCCTCGTCGACAACCCCGATGTGGCCTACATCAGCTTCACCGGGTCGTCGGAGGTCGGGTGGGACATCAAGGCCCGTGCGCCACGCAAGAAGGTCGTCCTCGAGCTCGGCAACAACTCCCCGGTGGTCATCGACGCCGACGGCGACTGGGAGAGAGCGGCGCGCACCATCTCCGTCGCCGGCTTCGCCCACGCCGGTCAGTCGTGCGTTTCGACCCAACGGGTCTACGTGCACGCCGACGTGGCCAACGACTTCTGCCAGACGCTCACCACCCTTGTCCGCGATCTCGTACTCGGCGACCCGATGCACGATGACACCGACGTCTCCGCCCTCATCACCACCGATGACCGCGACCGGGTCAAGGAGTGGATCGACGAGGCCGTGCGCGCCGGAGCCGAGATTCTCACCGGCGGCGATATCCGCGCCGGCATCCTCGCGCCGACATTGCTGCGCAACGTCACACCCGACATGCGTGTGTGTCGCGACGAGGTCTTCGGGCCCGTCGTCGCCGTCCAGACCGTTGCCGACTTCGACGAAGGTTTGCGACTCGCCGACGACACCCGCTACGGCTTGCAGGCGGGCGTCTTCACGGCTCGCATCGGCGCGGCGATCGAGGCCGCCCGAGGGCTCAACTTCGGCACCGTGCTTATCAACGAGGTGCCCACGTGGCGCGCCGACCAGATGCCCTACGGCGGCGTGCGCGACAGCGGCAACACCAAAGAAGGGCCGGCGTCAGCGGTGCGGGAGATGACCGAGGAGCGACTGATAGTCGTACAGCCCTAGTCAACCGTGCAGCCCTAGTGAACGGTCAGTCCTAGGGGGTGCACTCCTGGTTCTCGGGCGTGAAGCTCGTCACCTTCCACCCGCCGCTCACAACTTCCATGGTCGTATTCACCCAGCGGGGATGGTCGGCGGCGGCCTTCACGATCTGATTGGTGTTGGGGTCGAGCACTTCGGTGTGGTCAAAGACGCAGTCTCGGATCTGTGCCTTGTTGCCGTTCAGACTCGCGACCGTGGGATGCAGGTCGACGGAGCCCCTGTAGACCACACCCCTCGACGCGTAGTCGTTCAACACCGCCTTGATCACCTCGAGTGCCTTTCCTGATCGGTGGGTGCTGAGTCCCGGCGCGTCGGGGGTGACCGGGTCGCCGGCCCCGATGAGGTCGGCCCACGATTGCCGGTACGCGTCGAGCACCGCTTGCCTGCCGTTGGCGGCGTTCGTCGACGACGAGCACGAGACAACGACGACGGCAGCGACGACGGCAGCGACCACAACACCGACTGTCCGAAAGGCCCTCATCGGGTCGAAAGATAGGCGGGGAAACCTGTGCGGGCCGGTACAGCGAGGGCACAGCGGGTCCTTACTCGGCGACCGGATGCTGTGCCTTGTCCGAAACACCTCGGGCCGAGAGCACAAGGAGAGACACATGAACCCACTCAGAAAGACACTCATCGGCGTTGCCCTCGCGGGGTCGACCCTCGTAGGCGGTGCCGTCGGCGCCACCATGTTGGGCACCGCTGGGGCCCAGACGACCACCGCGCCGGCGACCGCGCCAGCCACCCAGCTGCCAGCTACCCAGCTGCCAGCTACCCAGCTGCCAGCCACCCAGCTGCCGGGTCCGGGCGCGCCGGGCGGTCCCGCGGGCGCGCCGCGCGATCCGAGCATGGGAGGCCACGTTGGCCAGAACGGAGTCCGCGAAGATCTGTTGACCGGTGACACGGCGCAGAAGGTCAAAGACGCGGCCAACGCGGCCGTACCCGGGGGCACCATCGAGCGGGTCGAGAACGACGCCGAAGGCTCGCCCTACGAGGCCCACATGACCAAGGCCGACGGAACCCACGTCACCGTCAAGGTCGACGCCAGCTTCAAGGTGACGAGTGTCGAGGACGGCCCCCGCTAGCCCGCCCGGTACCGTCGCAGGACGTGGAACCTCCTCTGCTGGCTCCCATGACTGCGGGGTCGATCGGCTTGCCGGTCGACCCCGCAGGGTGGCTGTTCGAACCGAAGTGGGACGGCGTCCGCATAATCGCCCGGGTGTGGTCAGGACAGGTCAGCCTGGCCAGCCGCGCCGGCAACGACGTGACCGCCGGCTATCCAGAATTGGCGGGGATGGGTCCGGCGCTGGCGGAGCACCGCGCCGTGCTCGATGGGGAGGTCGTGGCCTTCGATGCCAAGGGTCGCCCCAGCTTCGAGCGCCTCCAGAGCCGGATGCACGTGCGGAACCCGCCTCCGTCGCTCTTGGCCGCGGTGCCCGTGCTCTACGTGCTATTCGACCTGCTGTGGCTCGACGGTGAGTTCCTAACTGATCTTGCGTTGACGGCGCGCCGGAGCCGGCTCGACGAGCTCGCACTCAAGGGGCCGGCGTGGCAGACGTCGGTGCGCATCGATGACGCCCCCAACGAGGCCATGCTCGAGAAGTGTCGCGAGGTTGGGCTCGAGGGCTACATGGGCAAGCAGGCGTCGTCGATCTACACGCCGGGGCGGCGCACCAAGGCGTGGACCAAGGTGAAGTGTGCCGGGCAGCGGGAGTTTGTCGTCGGTGGCTGGAGCGAGGGTGCCGGGGGCCGCTCAGGCCAGATCGGCTCGCTGGCCGTTGGCTGGGTCGATCCCGGCGCGCGCGCCGAGGGCCATCCGTTCGCCCTCCGCTATGCGGGTCAGGTCGGCTCGGGCCTCAACGACTTCCTCCTGCGCACGCTCAAGGCGCGGTTCGCCGAACTGGCCACCGACGCCAGTCCTTTCGTCAACTCGCCGAAAACCCCGCGCCTGCATTACGTCAGGCCCGAGATCGTGGTCGAGGTGAGGTTCACCGAGATGACCACGGCTGGCATCCTCCGTCAGCCCTCGCTCAAGGGCATCCGCAACGACAAGGACCCCGCCGACGTGGTGTGGAGCGCGGAGCTGGATTGACTTAGTAGTTAAGCGACCAGTTCGAACGCGCAAGTGGGGCCGGGCGCCGCAACGAGCCGGGCGTCGACGGTCAGAAGGGTGGCGCCGACGGCTTCGGCCAGCGCGACGTACATGGCATCCCAACCGCGGACGGTGGACCGCAGCTCCCACGCCCGGTAGAGAAACGGTCGGTGCCCGACGCGCTCTGCGGGCCAGTCGTGGAGGTCGTCGACAGCCTGCGTGGCCGCCGTGTTGTCGAGCCGCCCGAGCAAATGATCCCGACGGATCACGCCAAGCACCTCGACATCGATGATGTGGGGAGCGAGGAGGTCGCCGTCGACGACCAGGCGCTGGCGGATCTGCTGGGCCCGTTGAGTGCCGGTGAGCGCTTCATACAGGACAGATGCGTCAACGACCAGCATCGGGCCATGGTCCCCGGATCTCGTCGAGAGCCTCGAGCACCTCGGCTCCAGTGACGGCTGAACTTCGGCGACCGGTTCGGGCCATCCACTCGGCGAGCGAGGGGCGCTTCGCAAGCCGGGAGACCTCCCGGCGCAACAACTCGGGCACGGTGATGCCAGCCTCGGCGGCGCGCCGCGAAAGGGCGGCGTAGTCGCCGTCGTCGACGTCGCGTATTTGAATGGTCTTCGGCATATCTGCACCTTATCATGCGTCTCTGCATGATCGGAGGTGCTCCTCCGAGCATGGCCTCTACCATGGAGAGCGAGGAGGTAAATCGTGCCCCGACCTATCTGGAGCGGCGCCATCAGCTTCGGCTTGGTGAACGTGCCGGTGAAGCTTTACAGCGCGGTGTCGTCGAAAGACGTGCGGTTCCACCAGCTCGAAGCCAAGACCAAGGCGCGCATCAAGCAGAAGCGGGTCTCGGCCGACACCGGCGAAGAGGTGCCCTACGACGACATCATCAAGGGCTACGAGCTCTCGCCGAATACCTACGTGCCCATCACGCCCCAAGAGCTCGAGTCACTCGACCCCAAGGTGACCAAGACGATCGACATCGAAGACTTCGTCGACCTCGATCAGATCGACCCGATCTACTACGAGCGGCCCTACTACCTGGTGCCCGACAAGGGCGGGGCTAAGGCCTACGCCTTGCTGCGCAATGCCATGCGCGAGACCAACAAGGTCGGCATCGCCCGCATGGTGTTGCGCACCAAGCAGTACCTCGCTGCCATCCGTCCGAAAGACAAGGCGCTCGTCATCGAGACGATGCTCTTCGCCGACGAGATCGTGGCGGCCGACGAGCTCGACCTGCCCGACGAAGACGTCGACGTCGCGCCGCGCGAGGAGAAGATGGCGCGCGAGCTCATCGACTCGCTGACCACTGACTTCGAGCCCGACAAGTACCGCGACGAATACCGGGTGCGCGTGCTCGAGTTGATCGAGCAAAAGGCCGCAGGCCAGGAGATCGTCGTCGGTGAGACCGAGGAGGAGCCGGCCAAGGTCGTCGACCTGATGGCTGCCCTCGAAGCCAGCCTCGCCGCTGCAAAGAAGGGATGAGCGGCACCTCCGTTGACGTCGAGGTGGAGGGACGAGCGCTCAAGCTCTCCAACCTCGACAAGGTGCTCTATCCAGCGACAGGCTTCACCAAGGGCCAGATCATCGACTACTACACACGAGTCGCGCCGGCCCTGCTCCCGCACCTCCGCCAGCGGGCGCTCACGTTGAAGCGCTATCCCAACGGTGTCGACGCACAGTTCTTCTACGAGAAGAACTGTCCCAAGCACCGTCCGCCGTGGGTCAACACCGTGAGCGTGTTCAGCTCTCGCAACAAGGCCGACATCGACTACTGCGTCATCGACGACCTCCCGAGCGTCGTATGGGTCGCCAACCTCGCGGCCCTCGAACTGCACACCTCGCTGTCGGCGTCGACCAAGGTCGAGCAGCCGACGATGGTCGTGTTCGACCTCGACCCCGGCGCGCCGGCCACGATCGTCGAGTGCTCCCGCGTCGCCCTGTTGTTGCGGGAGATCCTCGACCACCTCGGATTGCAGTGCTTCCCCAAGACCTCGGGCTCCAAGGGGATGCAGATCTACGCGCCGCTCAACACCGACGGTGTCACCTACGACGACACCAAGCCCTTCGCCAACGCGATCGCCCGAATGCTCGAAGCGCAGCACCCCGAGCTCGTGCTCTCGTCCATGGCCAAGGAGCTGCGTAAGGGCAAGGTCTTCATCGACTGGAGCCAGAACGACTTCTCCAAGACCACGGTGTGCGTGTACTCGCTGCGGGCTCGTGAGCGTCCGACGGTGTCGACCCCCCTGCGGTGGAACGAGGTCGAGCACGTGGCCAACACGGGCGACGCCGCCCTGGTGACCTTCGACGCCGATGCGGTGCTGGCCCGGGTCGACAAAGACGGTGACCTGTTCGCGCCGGTCGCCGAGTTGCAGCAGCGACTCCCTGCCGCGCCGCCTTCCTAGAGGGCCGGAAGCTGCTGCCGGCGGCCAATGAAGGGGGCCAGCGGGTCGCCCCGTTCGGCTAGCCGGTCGAGGACGGTTGCCATCGTCCAGCGGTCGGGGCGCAGGTCGGGGTCGTCGAGCTCGTCCCACTCGATGGGGACGGCGACCGGCGCGCCGGGCGCGGGTCGGACGCTGAACGGCACCACCAGCGTGTCGTCGGTCGCCTTCTGGGAGTGATCGAGACGCGCCGTCTGGGCGACGGCGCGTGAGACCTTCGCCACCCACGCCCGGGCCTCGGCGAACGTGTACTGCGGCGTGATCGGCACCCAGATCTCGATGCCGCGCCGGCCCGTCACCATGGGCATTCCGGCGACGCCAAGGTGTTCCAGCGCAGTGCGGTAGAGGCGGGCGAGCAGGACGACATCGGCGAAGGTGATTGTGGTGTCGGCGTCGATGTCGGGGTCGATGTCGATGATGGCCCAGGTCGGCGCGTGCAGGTCGGGCGGCCGCGCTGTCCCGGCGCGCAGCTCGACCGTGCCGAGGTTCACCGTCGACATCAGCGCGGGCACGCTGTCGACGAGCCGGTCGTAAAGGTAGGGGAGCACGAACGGCGCGGAGAGGGCGTAGTAGCGCAGCAGGTCGCGTTTGGTCACCGGCGCGCCGCCATCGGGTGCCGGGATCACCACCGTCTCGAGATCGGTGAGCCGGAGGTCGTGGCCCTGAAGCACCCAAGGCCCGCTGGTCTTGAGCTCGTCGAGGGCGGCGAGCTCCTCGGCCGTCGGCGCTTCCCACGATGGTCGGGCATCTTCGTCGAGAGCGATCGAGGCCTCATTGGCGGGCAGGTCGCTGCGCCACAACGCGTCCGGCGCGGCCGCAACCTCGTCGTTGGTCCGACCCGTCTTCACCGAGCGGGGATGGTCCCCAGGGTCCCACCCGGTCACCGCGAACTCGTCCTTCTTGTGGAAAATCAGCCACTGTTCCTTGCCCGACGTGTCCCGGTCGCGCCGGATCAGCATGAAGTGCCCCCGCAGCTTCTCGCCGGTCACGTCGAAGTGCAGCTCGCCCGACTCAATGGCCGCGCCGGCATCGTCGCCCTTGGTCAAGCGCCACGTGCCCCAATCCCACACGACAACGTCGCCACCGCCGTACTCGCCCTTGGGAATGACGCCCTCGAAGTCGAAGTACTCGATCGGATGATCCTCCACGTGCACCGCCAACTGCTTGCGCGCCGGGTCGAGCGACGGTCCCTTCGGCACGGCCCAGCTGGCCAGCACCCCGTTGACCTCGAGCCGGACGTCGTAGTGGAGCCGGCGCGCCCGGTGACGTTGCACGACGAAGCGCGGCGCGCCAGCGGCCTCGGGCGGCGCGGTCGTGGCGCCGGCAGGTTCAGCCGTCACCGAGAAGTCCCGCATCGAGCGGTACTTCTCCAGCCGCTCGGTGGCCTTTATCTCAGTCATCGCTTGGGTC
>JALZBN010000201.1 GCA_030947365.1 Actinomycetota bacterium | reverse complement strand
GCGACGGTCGAGAAGACGCGCGAGTACGGCGTGTTGAAAGCGATCGGGGTCTCCAATCGCCGCCTGTACGTCATCGTGTTGCAGCAGTCGCTGCTGGCGGCGATGGGTGGTCTCGTGTTTGGTTGCGTCCTGAGCCTCCTGCTCGGCCCTGCCGTCGAGCGGATCGTGCCGGTGTTCGTGACCCAGATTCGTGTCGGCGACATCGTGTTCGCGAGCGTCGGCGCGCTGCTCATGGCGGTGGCGGCGTCGTTCGTGCCGGCGCGCCGAATGGCCCGGCTCGATCCGGCCGAGGTGTTCAGGGCGTGACCGACGAGATCGACGATGTCATGCTTCGTCTCGACGACGTAACCAAGGTCTACGGCAGCGATGGCCAACGCTTCACGGCTGTGTCCGACGTGAACCTGACGTTGTGCCGGGGAGAGCTGGTGCTGCTGATGGGGCCGTCGGGCGCGGGCAAGACGACATTGCTCCAGCTCGCCGGATGCCTGTTGCGTCCGACCTCTGGTCGGGTCTGGCTCGGCGACATCGAGGCCGGCGCGATGACGGAGAAACGGTTGCCGGCGGTGCGCCTGGCCAAGGTCGGCTTTGTGTTTCAGGCCTTCCAACTGTTGGCCAACCTGACGGCACGGGAAAACGTGCGGGTGGTGCTGGAGGCGGCCGGGCTGAGCCGCGGCGCGGCTGACGCCCGTGTGCGCCAGTTGCTTGAAGAGCTCGGTCTTGCTGACCGCCTCGACGCCCGGCCCGTGACTCTTTCCGCCGGCGAGAAGCAGCGAGTGGCTGTCGCCCGCGCCCTTGCCAACGACCCTCCGCTGATCCTGGCCGACGAGCCCACTGGGAACCTCGACTCCAAGACCGGCGCCGCGGTCATGGGTCTCATCGAGTCAGCGGTGAGGGAGCGGGGTAAGACAGTGCTGTGCGCGACGCACGACCTGCGCATTCGAGACGTCGCCGACCGGGTGGTCTGGATCGAGGACGGCCGTATCCGCCAAGAGTGATCTGCCAAGAAGTGATCCGCCAGCCGGTTCTTACCTGATTCTTGCTGCTGGCGAGGACGCGTTCTTACCTGGAGGCAGCATCCTTTTGAATCGAGGCCCGAGAGCGGGTCGAGAGTTCGGAGAAAGGACAGCTCATGAGGAAATGGATCGCCGCTGCGGTCACGGCGGCCGCGCTCGTTGGAGCAGCAGCCGGCGCGGCCGTGTTCAACGTTCCGTCCGTCGCCGGCGCGCAGTCGACAACGACGGCGCCCTCAACGGCCGCGCCGGCTCCCCTGACCGCGCCCCCGTGGATGACCGACGCGCTAAAGAAGCTCGTCGATGCCGGCACGATCAACCAGTCGCAGGCCGACGCGGTGAGCCAAGCGCTGGTCGCGGCGCGCCCGCCGGGCGGACCTCACGGCCCCGGCGCTGGGCCGGGACAACGGGGGCCGGGCAAGAACCTGGCGGCCGCAGCTCAGGCGATCGGCATCGACGAGGCCGCGCTCCGTACCGAGTTGCAGTCGGGCAAGACCATCGCCGAGGTGGCCCAGGCTCATGGTGTCGACGTGCAAAAGGTGATCGATGCCCTTGTCGCCGACCTCAAGACCCACCTCGACGCTGATGTGACCGCTGGTCGCATCACCCAAGCTCAGGCCGACAAGATGCTGGCCGACGCGCCGGCGCACCTCTCCGACCTGGTCAACGGCAAGCTGCCACCGCACGGCCCTGGCGGCCCCGGCGCCCCGGGCCGCCCCTTCGGTCCCAGCGACTCCCCGCCAACGACAACCGGCTGACGGCGCGCCGTCGTCAGCCCCGGCCGAGAACTAGGCGCGCGGTTGTGCCGCCGCCGACTCGCTCTGACAGGGTGACGCTTCCGCCGTGTAGCTCGGCGATTTGCTTGACTATCGCGAGGCCCAGGCCAGAGCCGGGCAGGGTTCTGGCCTCGCGGGCCCGGTAGAAGCGGTCGAACACCTTGGGCCGGTCCTCTTCGGCGAGGCCGGTCCCCCGATCCCGCACCTCGATCGTCGTATCTCTCACCTCGAGCTCGACCGGATCCGGCGCGCCGCTGAACTTGAGGGCGTTGTCCACCAGGTTGGAGATGGCGCGGTCGAGCATCGACTTGCGGCCTTCGATGGTGGTGCGCCCGGCCGTCGTCACCGTCACCTCCCGACCCGTCCGTCGCTGGAACCGGTTGGCCACATCCTCCGCCACCTCGGTGAGGTCAACGGCCTCGATTGGCTCCTCGGTGCGCACGTCGGTGGCGAGCTCCACCAGTTCGCCGACGAGGGTGGTGAGCTCGTCGAGCTCAAGCCGAGTCTCGGTCACCAACTTGTTCCGCTCGTCGGCACCAAGGGTCTTCGCTCGGCTCAGGAACTCGATGTTCGTGCGCACCGCGGTCAGCGGCGTGCGCAGCTCGTGGCTGGCGTCGATGACGAGCCGTCGCTGTTGTTCCCTCGATGCGCCCAAGGCCACGAGCATCGTGTTGAAGCTGGCCGCGAGCCGGGCCACCTCATCCTTGCCGCGCACTGGGATGGGCACGGCGAGGTCTTGTGTCGCGGCCACGTGTTCGGAGGCCTCGGTGAGCTGCTGGATCGGCCGGGTGGCGCGCCGGGCGACGGCCCATGCGACGAGCCCGGCCAACAGCGTGCCCATCGCTCCGATGACGAACAGCCGGCTTCGCAGGGTTGAGAGGACGTTGTCGTCCTCTTCGAGACTTCGCGCAATCTGAACCGCCCCGCCGGTTTGAAGGGGAGTCGTGAGCATGCGGTAGTGGACGCCCCCGACAGTCACGTCACGAAGCTCCCGAGTGCCTCCGGACTCAGCCAGGTCGCGCTCCTGCGGGGCCAACGGCAGCGAGGGCTGGTCGGCGATCGACTGGACGACCTGGCCGTCGCGATCGACGACTTGCACGACGGCGTCGAAGTCCGCCAGAGGTCCGCGGTCCACCCCGAAGCGCGCCGGGGCACCCGCCCCCGGGCCTCGCCCCGGCGGACCCGCCGGCTGGCGGACGAACCGGTCGGCGCGAGCCACCAGGAAGCTGTCGACCTGCGACCGCAGCTCCCGCTTGGTGCTGTAGAGGACGGCGTATGCGCCGACGATGATCGCCATCGCGACGATCGCGGCGACGGTGATCGTCAACCGCGTGCGCAAGCTCATTTAGCCCGAGCCCGCGAGCTCTCGGGCGGTGTATCCGACCCCGCGTACGGTGTGGATGAGACGAGGCTCACCGCCGGCTTCGGTCTTGCGGCGGAGGTAGCCGATGTAGACGTCGAGCGACTTCGACGACGTCTCGAAGTCGTAGCCCCAGATCTTCTCGTAGATCTGGTCGCGAGTGAGGACGATGTCGTGGTTGTGGAGGAACAGCTCCAACAGGTCGAACTCGGTCTTCGTCAGCTCAAGCTGCCGTTGGCCGCGCTGGGCCTGCCGGCGGAGCGGGTCGAGCACCAGGTCACCGACGCGGAGGCTTTCGTCGCCACCGCTGACGCTTGTGCGTCGAAGCAGTGCGCGCACCCGAGCGAAAAGCTCGTCGAGGTCGAATGGCTTCACCAGGTAGTCGTCCGCGCCGGCGTCGAGCCCGGCCACTTTGTCGGTCACCTCGTGGCGGGCCGTCAGCATG
>JALZBN010000200.1 GCA_030947365.1 Actinomycetota bacterium | reverse complement strand
CGTCGACTGGCAACAAGACACGGCCGACCCGGCCGAGTTCATGGAGACGCTCAAGGTAGACCTCGAACACGACGAGGTCTTCGTGTTCACGCCCAAGGGCGACGTCGTCACCCTGCCCGTCGGCGCCACGCCCATCGACTTCGCCTATTCGATACACACCGACGTCGGCCACCGCTGCATCGGTTCGCGCGTGAACGGCAAGCTCGTGCCGCTCGATTCGCGTCTGTCCTCGGGCGACACCGTCGAGGTGTTCACGTCGAAGGTCGCGGGCGCGGGTCCATCTCGCGACTGGCTCAAGGTCGTGGTCACGCCCCGGGCCCGCAACAAGATCCGCCACTGGTTCAGCAAGTCGCGCCGCGACGAGGCGTTGGAGAACGGCCGTGAGGATTTGGTACGAGCCATGCGGCGCGAGGGGCTGCCGGTGCAGAAGATCGCCTCGTCGTCGTTGCTGGCGACCATCGCCGAGTCCCTGAACTACGCCGACCTCGATGCGCTGCACGTCGCTGTCGGCGAGCACCATGTGTCGGCCCAGTCGATCGCGCAACGGGTGGCCCGGGAGCTTCGAGGTGGCGACCACGAAGAGCAGCTGGCGACCACGGCGCGCCGGCCCCTCAACCGCACCAAGCGCCAGGCGACCGGTGTGCACGTGGAAGGCCTCGACGACGTCATGGTGCGCCTCTCGCGCTGCTGCACGCCGGTGCCCGGCGATGCCATCGTCGGCTTCGTCACCAACGGCAGGGGAGTCTCGGTGCACCGCGCCGACTGCGCGAACGCGGCGTCGCTCTCGTCGACGATGGGCGAGCGCGCCATCGAGGTGGAATGGGACCAAGAGCGCGCCGGCATGTACATCGCGTCAATCGAGGTCGAGGCGCTCGACCGCTCTCGGCTCCTGCGTGACGTCACCACCGTCTTCGCCGATCACCACGTCAACGTCGTGTCGTCGTTCACCCACACCGGCACCGACCGCGTGGCGAGGCTACGGTTCGACTTCGAGCTCGCCGACCCGTCGCACCTGGAGTCGATTCTCACCACCCTCAAGCGAGTCGACTCCGTCTATGACGCCTACAGGGTCCTCCCTGGAAACAGCGCAAAATCGAGCTAGACATAGAGCCGTACAGACGCCGTACGGAGGCGCTAACCTGATTGCGGATGCATGAGGAGGTGACGTCGATGGCCAAAACGGCTCGAATCGAGCTGCGCGCCGAACCTGAGCGCGAGCGACGGATCCGGCTGGCGGCCGATCTTGCTCATCAGTCGCTGACGTCTTTCGTGCTCGACGCGGCGACGGCGCGCGCCGACGAGATGATTGCAGCTGCCGTTACGACGGAGGTTCCCAGTCAGTTCTTCGACGCTCTGCTTGCCGGATTGGACGAGCCACCGGCGCCCAACGAGGTGCTCACTCGTACCGCCCGCAGAGCACGTCGCGTGCACCAAGCCTGAGTACGTATGCGGTTCACGTCCGAGCTGCTCGGAGCGAACCACGACCTGGGTCACCTCGACTGCGGCAATGCGCAGCTCAACGAGTGGTTGAGCGAGAGCGCTCACCACGCCGCGGCCATGAACACGGGCCGGACGTTCGTGTGGCACCGCGGCGACCATCGCGTCCTCGCCTATTTCACCCTCGCCGCTCATCTCGTCACGCGGGCCGACGTCCCATCCAAACTCGGGCGGGGGAGTCCGTGGTTCATTCCATCCGTCCTTCTCGCTCGTCTGGCCCTCGACCGCACGTTGCATGGCCAGTCGCTGGGCAGTGAGCTGCTTTGGGACGCACTCAGCCGAGCGGTCGCCGCCAGCCGGCAGGCGGCCGCGAGATTGGTCGTTGTCGACGCCATCGGCGAAGACGTCGCTTCTTTCTACCGACACCACGGATTCGTGCCCTTGCCTGAGCAGCCGCTGCGCCTGGTGCAGAAGCTCAGCAGTATCGAGGCCGCCCTCACCGGTCGATGAACCGCAGTGACGTAGCCTCGCCGCCCGATGGCTGAGTTTCGCGCCCCCCCGGGCACCCACGACGTGCTTCCGCCCGAGTCGGCGCGTTGGAAGCGGCTGGTCGGGCTGTTCTCACGCGCCGCCACGCGCGCCGGCTACGGACTTGTTGTCAGCCCCATGTTCGAAGACGTCGGTGTGTTCGAGCGGGTCGGCGAGGGCACCGACGTGGTGCGCAAGGAGATGTACGAGTTCGAGGACAAGGGTGGACGGCGCGTTGCGCTGCGCCCCGAGGGCACCGCCTCAATTGTGCGCGCGTACACCCAGCACCGGCCCACCACACCGTTCAAGGCCTGGTATGTCGCGCCGAGCTTTCGCTACGAGCGGCCGCAAGCCGGGCGATATCGGCAGCACCACCAGCTCGGTGTCGAGGCACTCGGCAGCGACGATCCCGATCTCGACGTGGAAGTCGTCGCGCTGGCGTGGTCGATCGTCGGGCAACTCGGGCTGCGACAGGTCACCCTTCTCCTCAACTCCCTCGGCGACACGGTCTGCCGACCCGGCTACATCGACACTTTGCGTTCGTTCCTCGACTCCCATCTCGACGAGCTGTGCGACGAGCACAACAACACGGCAGCCGACAATCCCTTGCGGGTACTCGACTGCAAGCGGGACAGTTGCCGCGCCGCCACCGCTGACGCGCCGCGCCTCGTCGATCATCTGTGCGAAGCGTGCCGGGCGCATTTCGAGCGGCTGCAGGAGGGGCTCACGACGCTCGCTGTCCCGTTCCGGATCGAGCCCCGGCTCGTGCGGGGCCTCGACTACTACACCCGCACGACCTTCGAGCTCCAAGCCGAAGCGCTGGAGTCGGCGCAGAACGGCGTCGGTGGCGGCGGTCGTTACGACGCGCTCGCCGAAGCACTGGGTGGGCCACCTACTCCCGGCATCGGCTTCGGTCTGGGAGTCGAGCGGCTCCTCTTGGCCTGCGACGGTGAGGGCGTCTTCGGCACTCCCGATCGCGCCGTCGACGTGTGGGTCATCGACACAACCGGCGGCCGCGCCGCTCTGATGCTCAGCCACGAGCTGCGGACCCATGGCATCTGCACCGACCGCTCATTCGACGGGAGATCAATGAAGGCTCAGTTCAAGTCGGCCGACCGATCGGGGGCCCGGGTGGCGGTGATCGTCGGCGAACGAGAGGCGGCCGAGGGCAAGGTCACTGTGCGCGACTTGGCGTCGGGCGAGCAACGGCTGCTGGCGCGAGATGCGCTGGTGGGGGAACTGTGGGAGATGCTGTCGTGAGCATGCGGACGCATTACTGCGGCGACCTGCGCGCCGGCGATGCCGGCAACCGGGTGACCCTCTGCGGATGGGTCGATCGCCGGCGCGAACAGGGCAAGCATCTGGCCTTCATCGACCTGCGTGACCACACCGGCGTGATCCAGTGTGTTGTCGACGACGCCCACGACCTGCGCTCTGAATACGTCGTGCGGATAGAGGGCACGGTACGGGCCCGGCCCGAGGGCACGGCCAACCCGGCGCTCGCTACCGGCGATGTCGAGATCGGCGACTGCGAGGTCGAGATCCTCTCCACCGCCGAGCCGCCGCCCTTCCCGATCACCGACCGCATCGAGGCCGACGAGAGCGTGCGCTTGCGCCACCGTTACCTCGACC
>JALZBN010000199.1 GCA_030947365.1 Actinomycetota bacterium | reverse complement strand
CGAGGGCCTGGCATTGGCCTTCTTCGCGTTTCAGCACCGCACGACTTCCGACCCGCTCTTGCGCGAGATCACCAAGCTGGTCATGGCCGACGAGGCCCGCCACGTGGCCTTCGGGGTGCTTTCGCTGCGAGAGACGTATGCCGATCTCACCCAGCCGGAGATCCGCGAGCGCCAGGAGTTCTGTTACGAGATGGCGGTGGGGTTGCGGGCCCGGTTCCTCGGCTATGACCTGTGGGAGTGGGCCGGACTTCCCGCCCGAGAGTGCGCGGAGGTCATGGCCAACTCCAAGGCCGAGCGCATGTTCCAGTCGGTGCTGTTCGCCAAGATCGTGCCGAATCTCAAGAAGCTCGGTTTGCTCGACGCCGGCGACGGGTGGCTTCGCGAGCGCTTTGGTGAGCTTGGCGTTCTCCAGTACGAGGACGCCGAGGACGCGGTGACCCAGACCCTCGGCTAGAGGTCGGCTAGAGGTCGAGGTACAGCAGGACGCGCCATCCCTCGCTGGCGGTGTCGGCGGGGATGAAGTCGCGCAGCAGGGCCTTGAAGCGACACCCGGTGAGGCGGCGGTAGAGGTTGAGGACCGGGTCCTGTAGGAGCTCGTCGTCGGCGGGCATCTCACCGGTGGCGACGTACCGGTCGATCATCCGCCTCGTCGCCGGCCGAGGTGCCACCTGCTCGTTGCCCGCGAGCGACGGTAGTGGGCCGTCGGCGATGACCCTCGGCAGGCGCTGGGCGCGGCCCCATGCGAAGGCGGCGTGGATGAGGGTGCGGGTCACGCCGAGGCCGCGTGCCGACGGCTCGATGCCGAGGGAGTAGATGCAGAGGGTGTCGGGGTCGGGTGGCACCGGCTGGCAGGAATACTCCTTGAAGGTGCTCGGCAGGCCGACCACCGGGTCATCGCCGAGGCGCGCCGCCGAGAAGGCTATGGAGCCCACCAGGCGGTCGTCGTGGGGCGCGCCCACCATGTGGTGGCCGAGGGAGAAGCGTTGCAGCACGGTCTTTCGGTCCGCCTGCATCGACGGCTCGAAGGCCTGCTGCTCGAGATCCATGATGCGGTCGATGTCGGTGGCGCCGAGCCAGGCGACCTCGACCATCAAGTCGGGGCGGCGAGCTCCGACCGGAAGTCCTCGAACTTGCCACTCGGGCTCCGGGGGATCTCCCCATGGTAGGAGAACTCGGTTTCGAACCGATGGCCAAGGGCCCCGTCGAGGTAGTCGCGAACCAGCTCCTCTTCGACGAGGTCGAGGGCCCGCTCGCACACCAGGAGGACCTCGAGCTGGGCGAGTGATTTCTGGACCACCTGGAACTGCTCGATTCTCGGGAGCGTCGACAGCGCCTGCACGAACTCGGTCGAGTCACCGAACGTGGGCCAGCGCTGCGCGCCGTCGGGAAGCGTGAGCATGTTGCGCTGGCGCCCGAGCACGCGAGTGAGCGCGGGCAGGCCCCGGCCGCAGGGACATGGCCGGCCGACCTGGGCGTAGTCGCCCAACTCGTAGCGGAACAGCGGGGTGGCGAAGTTGTGCAGGGTGGTCACGACGACCCGGCCGAGCTGACCGGGACGACACGGCGCGCCGTCGGCGTCGAGCACCTCGACGATGAGGTTTTCGGCCTGGACGTGGTAGCGGTCCTGGGTCGGGCACTGGAGGGCGACGTAGCCGACCTCCTGGCTGGAGTACATGTCGACGACGGGGACACCGAAGGCGGCACGCACCTCGGCGCGCACGTCGAGGTCGCAGACCTCACCGAAGGTGTGCACGGCGCGCAGCTCGGGCAAGCTCTTCCGCCCGCTTTCGAACAGCCGGGCCAACGCGAGCGCGTTCGACGGATAGGTCAGCAAGTAGCCGGGGTCTTGCTCGATCAGCCACTCGGCCTGTTCGCCGACCGTGCGGCGGATGTCAAGCAGCGCGCACGGCCCCGTCTGTACGACCGCCTCGGTGGCCGGACCCCAGCCCGGGGCGACCCGACCCCGGCGTGGCAGGGAGTCCTCGGACGGGAACTGGCGGATGACGGCCATCTTCAAGCTCATGTCCTGCTGGTGCCACAGGTGGTGGCGCAGGGTGAAGCACGACCACATCAGCCGGGTCAGCGCGGTGCCGACGGTTTCGAGCGGGCGCGCCGTCGAGCCCGACGTCATGTAGCTGACCGGTGTGCCGTGCTCGGCCGGGATCGCCGTGCTCCGCACGTCGTGCTCGGCCTCTTGCAGCTCGGCGCGGGTGAGGATCGGCAAGCGGCGCCACTGCTCGGGTGTGATCAGGCCGTCGGGTGCCCAGCCGGTGGTCGCCAGGCGCTCCTTGTAGAACGGCACAGTCGCGTGCGCATGCACCAACAGGTTCTGGAGCTGGTCGAACTGATGGGTCGCGATCACCTCCGCCGGCCACCACTGGCTCTTCTCGAGCTGGAGGAGCACGCTCAGGCGCTGGGCGGCCCTGGCCTCGGGGACCGCAGGCCAGGTCTCGCCCGGAATCGCGGACTGGAACTCGGTCACACCTGAGAAGGTTGGCGGCGCCATTTGAGCGAATGTAACAACGACGAAACACCAGGCTGCTAACGATGGGACCGTGGGGGACCTTCTCGACGACTACCGGCCTTCAACGTTCGACGAGATGTTCGAGGCCCCCGGTGTTCCCCGGCCGTCGTGCGGCGCACTGTTCGAGTCTCTTCAGGCACTGTCTGAGCACGACCTGGAGGAACGCTGCGGCGCGCGCGACAGAGCGTTTCGAGACCAGGGCATCACCTTCTCGTTCTCGGGCGAGGAACGACCCTTCCCTCTCGATTTGGTGCCCCGCATCCTCGACCCCGAGGAGTGGTCGCTGATCGAGACGGGCGTGGCCCAACGGGTGCGGGCACTCGAGGCCTTCCTCGCCGACGTCTATCAGGCCGGGGCGATCCTGCGCGACGGCATCGTGCCCACCAGCGTGGTCATGACGTCTACCCACTTTCACCGTCCGGCTTCGGGGATCACTCCCCCCAACGGTGTGCGCATCCACGTGGCGGGCATCGACCTCGTGCGTGGCGCCGACGGGCGCTTCTGCGTGCTCGAAGACAACGTGCGCACACCGTCGGGCATCTCCTATGTGGTCGAGAACCGCCGAACCATGTCGCGCGTCTTCCCCGAGCTGTTCGCGAGCCACCGGGTGCGGCCGGTCGACGGATACCCGGCGCGCCTGCTGGAGGCGTTGCGGGCCTCGGCTCCGCCCGGCGCGGCCGACCCAACCGTGGTCGTGCTCACGCCCGGCGTCTACAACTCGGCGTATTTCGAGCACACCTTCCTCGCCCGCCAGATGGGCGTCGAGCTCGTCGAGGGGCGAGACCTGGTGTGCCGGGGCAACGTCGTCTCGATGCGCAGCACCACGGGCGAGCAGCGCGTCGACGTGGTGTACCGGCGCGTCGACGACGAGTACCTCGACCCGCTCCAGTTTCGATCCAACTCGGCGCTGGGTTGCCCGGGGATCCTCAACGCGGCGCGCGCCGGCAACGTCACCATTGCCAACGCGGTGGGCAACGGCGTGGCCGACGACAAGCTCCTCTACACCTACGTTCCCGAAATGATCGAGTACTACCTCGGCGAGCAACCGGTACTGCCCAACGTGCCCACGTTCCGCCTCGACGAC
>JALZBN010000198.1 GCA_030947365.1 Actinomycetota bacterium | reverse complement strand
CCCCTTTGTCGCCAAAGGCACGAAACAGGGTCCCCTTGCCGACGCCGGCTGCAGCGGCGACCTCGTCCATGGTCACTGAGGCGAGGTGGCGATCCCGCAACAGCGAACGCGCGGCGTCGAGTAGGGCAGCCCGGTTCCGCTCGGCGTCGGAGCGACGCCGCCTTCCGAAGGCGACGGGTTGTGATCCGGACTTCGGTCCGCTACGGTGGGACATCAACAGGACCGTAGTCCGTTTGGACACCAGGAGGCGTGGCGCCGCCCATCGCCCTGATCCTGCTCGGGGTGGCGGTACTTCGCATCGACGGCGCCCGGGACATCAGCCCTGCGAGATCACTGCTCCGCGCCCCAACCGGTCAGTCAACCGCCGATCGGATCGACGAAGGGAACCAACATGTTCATCGATAGAGAGACCCAGGATGGCGGTTCGGCCGTGACGATCGCTCTTATCACTGGAGCGAACCGAGGCCTTGGATTCGAGATCGCTCGGCGGCTGGCACAGCAGGGCATGACCGTCCTCATCGGCGCCCGCGAGCGGCGGCACGGCGACGAGGCGGCAGCGACGCTCACCGGCGACGGTCTGGATGCCCACGCCATCCAGCTCGACGTGACCGACGCGGGCTCCATCAGCGCCGCCGCGGCCGAGGTCGAACGCCGCTTTGGTCGCCTTGATGTGCTGGTGAACAACGCCGGGGTGGTACTCGATCGCGGCATTCGGCCAAGCGAGGTCTCCGTCGACGTGTGCCGACAGACCTACGAAACCAATGTGTTCGGCCCCGTCGCTGTCACCCGCGCCTTCCTTCCCCTGCTGCGACGATCGGTCGCCGGCCGGGTGGTCAACGCGACCAGTGAGCTGGGATCGTTGGCCCAGAGCGTCAACCCCGATTTCGAGTTCAAGGATCTCAAGCTGCTGGCGTACAATTCCTCGAAGACCGCCCTGAACGCCATCACCGTCCAGTTGGCCCACGACCTGCGAGACACGGCGATCAAGGTGAACGCCGCCGATCCGGGTTACACGGCCACCGACTTCAACGGCCATCGAGGAGCTCAGACCGTCGAGGAGGGGGCACGCGCGGCCGTGCGCCTCGCCACCATTGGTCCTGACGGCCCGACGGGAGGCGTGTTCAACGCCGAGGGCGCGCTGCCCTGGTAGGGCCACGGAGGAAGGACCATAGCGGGCCGACGGCCGAAGACACGCTCCACATCACGATCAATGGGAGGCTCGCGGCGCGATACAACGTCGTCGCACCCCACCGACTCCAGTTGGACCCTACCGCTGCGCATGAACCCGCCCGTCAACGGCGATGAGCATGTTTCGACGCGGATCCTTGAACGCTCGCGGACCGATGTTCTTCTTGCCGTTCAGGCTTCAAGGACCCGCTCGGCGAGGAAGTCTTCCCAGGTCCGGTGACCCACAGCTCGGTCCGGGGCCAGATTCGCGCCGGAGCGAATCGCTCGGGCCGCCTTGCCAGGCGGTCGGACAGGCATGATCAGGCGGTGCTTGCGACGCGCCCGCAGGTACCCGCGGACCAACTCCCGCATTTCGTAGACGCGCGGCCCGGCCAGGTCAGGCACCAGGCCTGACGGTGCGCCGAGCGCCAGCTCCACCAGCCGGGCCGCCACCTCGCCGGCGTCGACGGGCTGGAACCGGACACGCGGAACCGGTACCACCGGCATCTTCGACATCTGCCGTACCGTCGTCAGCATCAGGTCATGGAACTGGGTGGCGCGCAGCGTCGTCCACGGTACCCCGGAGCCGGCCACGGCCTGCTCTGCGGCCAGCTTGGCCCCGAAGTAGCCGAACATGGCGCGGTCGATGCGGCTGGCGATGGGGATCCTGTCGGCGCCGACCACCGAGATGAACACCAGGTGCCGCACCCCGGCCGCCGACGCGGCCCTCACCAAATGGCGCGCCTTGTCCCCGTCGCCCTTGGCGCTGCCCGCGCAGTGCACGATGGTCCCGACTCCCTCAACCGCCGCCTCGATGCCCTCGTCGGTGGCCAGGTCTCCTGTGATGTACTCGATACCGTCCGCGTCCTCGTGGGCGTGCCGGCTGAGCACCCGTACGTCGCCGCCGGCGGCACGCAACCGCGGGATGACAAGCCGGCCGAGGGTGCCCGTGCCGCCGGTGACCAGAATGGGTGACGTCATCGCTGCTCCTTGCCGACGAGTCGTCCCGCCGAGGGCCGCTCCGCGTCGCCATGCACGGGCATCGCCGGGCTGTCCATCCGAGTCGTCATCGTGTCTCCTTGTCACATCGATCCTGTTCGGCGTGTCACGTGTAGTGACACCTGGTAACCGGAGGATGTGACCGATGGGCGAGGACGAGTGGCTGGCGGATCGCTTCGAAGAGCACAGGGCCCACCTGCGGGCGGTCGCCTACCGGATGTTGGGGTCGCTCACCGAAGCCGACGACGCCGTCCAGGATGCCTGGCTTCGAATGAGCCGATCAAGTGCGGACGAGGTCGAGAATCTCGGCGGCTGGTTGACGACGATCGTCGCCCGCGTGTGCCTGAACATGCTTCGCTCACGCAACGTGCGACGCGAGGAATCGTTCAGGATGGGCTTACCCGATCCCGTTGTCAGCCCAGAAGGACAGATCCAACCGGAGGAAGAGGCGTTGCTGGCCGACTCGGTCGGCCTGGCTCTGCTCGTCGTGCTCGACACCCTGACCCCCGCCGAACGGTTGGCCTTCGTGCTCCACGACATGTTCGAGTTGCCCTTCGAGGAGATCGCTTCCATGGTCGGTCGCACCCCAACGGCGGCGAGACAGCTCGCCAGTAGGGCACGACGCCGGGTGAAGGGTGCCGACATACCAACTCGGGACCCCGATCTCGCTCGCCAGCGTCACGTGGTCGACGCCTTCTTCACCGCGGCCCGTGGCGGCGATTTCGACGCTCTCGTCGCGCTGCTCGATCCCGACATCGTGCTGCGATCGGACTGGGGTGCGACACGCCCGGCCGCCTCAACGGTGATCCGCGGTGCTGTGGCCGTAGCCAGGCAGGCCCTCATGTTCTCCCGCCCAGCACAGCTGCGTCCAGCGCTGGTGAACGGAGCCGCCGGCATGGTGATCACCGTCGCAGGTCGGCCCTTCGCCGTGATGGGATTCACCGTCGCCGACGACAAGATCGTCGAGATCGACGCGATCGCCGACCCCGACCGTATCGCCAGGATCGCAGCAGCGGTCCTGCCGACCGCGTGATTGAACGGCGAGCACAGGGCCATCAAGGATCGCCGACGATGGTCGGGGTGTCGTGGCCAATCATCACTGGGCTGCCGCCCAGCAGATGTCTCGGGCGCGACCTGGCGGGCCGGTCATGCCACGTCGATTGCCGAGGGGCGACAGTGCCGGCATGACCGGTAGCCGGCATCGACGGCGAGGGCGATCTTGGCAAAGCCATGGCGATGGGCCGCGGTGATGCGCCGGGCGTTGTGGCATGTCGGGAAGCACACCACGCCGGTGGTGTCGCTGGCCACGAAGTGCACGCCCTGGCCGGCGAGGTTCTGGACTTCGTCGACGTTGACGTTCTCGGCCCGCAGCAGCTCCTCCTTGCGACTGGTCCCGAAGATGTAGTCGCCGATCCTGCCGTCGGCGCGCACGACCCGATGGC
>JALZBN010000197.1 GCA_030947365.1 Actinomycetota bacterium | reverse complement strand
TTCTATGCGCGCGCCGACGCCGAGTCGCTGCCCCTGCGCGCCGCATCGTTCGACGCCGTGGTCGCATGCCTCGTCCTCGAGCATTTCGACCACTCCGATCGGGCGATCGCTGAGGCAGCGCGGGTCTTGCGCGCCGGTGGCAGACTTCTTGTCTTCCTGAACCATCCTCTGGCGCAGTCGCCCGGGTCGGGATGGATTGACGACACGATTCTCGACGAGCAGTACTGGCGCGTCGGCCGCTACTTGGTCGAGGAAACGACGGTCGAGGAGGTCGACAAGGGCGTCATGATCCCCTTCGTGCACCGGCCCCTGTCGTACTACGTCAACGCCATGGCGCGCGCCGGGCTCTCGATCGTCGAGATGCAGGAGCCGCCGCCACCGCCGGGGTTCTTGCTTGAGGCCGAGGAGTACCGTGAGGCGGCAACCATCCCGCGTCTGATGTTCATCCGCGCAGTGAAGGCGAAGGCCAGTGAAGGCGAAGGTCCAGTGAAGGCGAAGGCCAGTGAAGGCGAAGGTCCAGTGAAGGCGAAGGTCCAGTGAGCGAGTTCCTCATCATCACCGGTCTGTCGGGGGCCGGGCGCTCCAACGCCGCTGACACCTTTGAAGACCTGGGCTGGTTCGTGATCGACAACCTTCCCCCGGCGCTCATCGGCAAGGTCGCGGAGCTGGTGCACGCGCCGGCCTCGACCACCGAGCGAGTCGCCCTCGTCGTGGGCACCGGCGCGTACCTCGACGAGCTCAGCCCGGCCCTCGAACAGCTGCGCAAGAGCGGCGCGCGCGTGCGCCTGCTCTTCTTGGAGGCGTCGACCGATGTGCTCGTCCGTCGCTACGAGAACACCCGCCGCCGTCACCCCCTCGCTGACTCCGAGCGGGTCTCCGACGGCATCGAGCGCGAGCGCGAGTTGCTCGACCCGGTGAAGGCTGAAGCTGATGTGGTTGTCGACACGAGCGATCTCAACGTCCACCAGTTGCGTGACCGTCTCCTCGAGCTGTTCGCCCGAGAGGCCGAGAACGCGCTCCAGACCAGCGTCGTCTCGTTCGGTTACAAGCACGGACTTCCCCTCGACGTCGACCTTGTCTTCGATTGCCGGTTCCTTCCCAACCCTCATTGGGTCGACGAGCTCCGCCCCCTCACCGGCCTCGACAAGCCGGTGCGCGACTACGTCGCAGCCCAACCGGAGACCGGCGAGTTCCTGACCCGTCTCGACGACCTCCTGGCCATGTTGCTGCCGGCATTCTTGAAGGAAGGCAAGTCCTATCTCTCCATCGGCATCGGGTGCACCGGCGGCACGCACCGGTCGGTGGTGATCGCAGAGAAGCTCGGGAGCATCCTCCGAGAGCGAGGGTTCGTCCCCACGGTCCAGCATCGCGACGTCGGGAAGTGAGTCGCCCTCGGGAAGGGGTACGCGTTGTTGCGCTTGGCGGCGGCCATGGACTGGCGGCAACACTGCAGGCCGTCCGCCGATACGCCGACGAGATCACCGCGATCGTCTCCGTCGCCGACGATGGTGGTTCGAGCGGGCGCCTACGCGAGGCGTTCAACATTCCGCCGCCGGGTGATCTGCGGAGGTGCCTCGTCGCTTTGGCTGATCCGGCGTCGTTGTGGACGTCTGCGTTCGCGCACCGCTTCGAGGCCGGCGAGCTCGAAGGGCACGCCTTCGGCAACATCGTGATCGCGGGTCTCGCTGATTCGACCGGCGATTTCTCGGTGGCCCTGGCCGAAGCGGGACGCCTGGTCGGGGCGGTTGGCAAGGTTCTGCCCGCCACCCGCCACCCGGTCGTACTCAAGGCCGTCGTGCGCGCCGGCGATGGCACCAACGGCGCGCCAATCGAGGGCCAGGTTGCCGTCGCCAACAGCGGTGGCATCACCGGCGTGTCTCTCGTGCCGGCCGACGCCGAGGCAGTGCCGGAGGCGATCGACGCTCTCCGCGCCGCCGACCAGATTGTCATTGGGCCGGGTTCGTTGTTCACGAGCGTGCTGGCGGTGACGGCCGTGCCGGCGATCCGTGATGCCCTGGAAGCAACGCCGGCGCGTAAGGTCTATGTCTGCAACCTTCGTGAGCAGCGCCCCGAAACGTCGGGCTACGACGTGGCCGCTCACGTCGAAGCGCTGGAGGCCCACGGCGTTCACGTTGACACCGTTGTCAGCGACCCTGCCGGGCTGCCTCTTGGGCGTCTCCCTGACGGTGTCGTCGGGGTGCAGGCGCCCGTCTCGCGAGGCTCCGGCGCGGCCCACGATCCCCAGAAGTTGGCAGAGGCCCTGGAGAATCTGGTCGGATAAGGTCAACTGCCCGTTCACAAGGAGGAAACAAATGCCTGTGCGTGTCGGTATCAATGGTTTCGGTCGGATCGGCCGCAACTTCTACCGAGCTGCCAGGCAGCGCGGGGCCGACGTGGAGGTCGTTGCCGTGAACGACCTGACGTCGCCGGCGACTCTTGCCCACCTCATGCGCTACGACTCGGTCCTCGGACGCTTCGACGGAGAGGTCAAGGTTACCGACGAAGGCATTAGCGTCGACGGCAAGGAGTTCAAGGTGGTCGCCGAGCGTGACCCCAAGGCTCTTCCGTGGGGCGAGCTCGGAGTCGACGTCGTGGTCGAGTCCACCGGCTTCTTCACCGATCGCGACAAGGCCGCGGCCCACCTCGACGCCGGCGCGCCGCGGGTCGTCATCTCCGCACCCGCCAACGGTGCCGACGCCACGTTCGTTGTCGGGGTGAACGAGGACACCTTCGACCCGGCCCAGCACACAGTGGTGTCCAACGCGTCGTGCACTACCAACTGCTTCGTCCCCATGGTCAAGGTTCTTGACGACGCTTTTGGGGTGCAGAAGGGCCTGATGACAACCGTGCACGCGATGACGAACGACCAGAACCTGCTCGACCTCCAGCACAAAGACCTTCGTCGCGGACGCGCCGCGCCGATCAACATCGTGCCGGCGTCGACCGGCGCGGCCCGGGCCACGGGCCTCGTGTTGCAGTCGATGAAAGGTCGCCTCGACGGAACGGCGCTTCGAGTTCCTGTCGCGGTGGGATCGATCACCGACTTCACCGCCGTGCTCGACCGTGACGTGACTGTCGAGGAGGTCAACGACGCCTTCCGCACGGCTGCCGAGTCGGGCCCTTTGTCGAAGGTCATCGAGTACACGGCCGATCCGATCGTCTCCACCGACATCGTTGGCTCGCCGGCGTCGGTCACTTTCGACTCCGAGCTCACCATGGCCATGGGCAACTTGGTCAAGGTCTGTGGTTGGTACGACAACGAGTGGGGTTACTCGAACCGCCTCGTCGACCTCGTCGAGATCGTGGGCGCCGCCAACCAGTCGAGTTGAACCTTCCCACGCTGGAAGACCTGCCCAACCCGTCGGGTAAGCGGGTCCTGCTGCGCGTCGACTTCAACGTCCCTGTCAGCGACGGCCGCATCGATGACGACCGTCGCATCACTGCCGCCCTTCCCACGATTCAGTGGCTGGAGGAGCGCGGCGCGAAGGTCGACGCCTGCACCCACTTCGGGCGGCCCAAGGGCAAGCCCGACCCCGAGTTCTCACTCGATCCCATCCGAAGGCGGCTGGCCGAGCTGGCACCCGACGTCGAGCTCTTGGAGAACCTCCGTTTCGACCCGGGTGAAGAGGCGAACGATCC
>JALZBN010000196.1 GCA_030947365.1 Actinomycetota bacterium | reverse complement strand
GGCGGGCTTCGGCGTATTCCTTCTCCGCATCATGTAGGGGACCGGCGGCCGCCAGGGCAGGGAACGGGGCCAGGGCCGACTGGGCTTCGGCGACGGCGACACCGGCCTCATCGGCCAGCTCCGACGCCCGCCCGAGCTCACCACGGTGAATGGCCCGGATGGAGCTGCCGCAGGCCCGGATGGCGCGCCGGCACGCGGCAAGAGCCACCTCACGCGCCGCGTGAGCGGCGTCGAGCTCGCGCCGGAGACTCTCCGAAAGAGAGCCGAGCTCAGTGCTGCGGCCAGGCTCAGTGCTGCGGCCAGGCTCAGTGCTGCGGCTCAGTTGGCGGAGCGACGCAGAAATGCAGGCTCGGCGAGCGGGGCGCGCGGGAGGAACCGCACCTTCATGTCACGCTCGGCGGCCAGGTTGCGCTGGCGAACCAGTAAGGCGACGTAGCCGATCAGGCAGGCGTCGACGAGGAGGTTGAGCCACAGCATCATGCCCAGACCCACCAAGGCGAGCAGCAGCGTCGCGCCGGAACTGGCGAGAAGGGCGACCAACACGTCGCGCCGGCGGCGGAGGGTGCGGCTGCGGGCCGAAGCGGCTCGGAACGAGGACGGGCTACCGGCCACCGTGCGGAGCGGGCTGACGTTTCCGACCGACCGCCGGTGCAGCGCAGCAACAGCCGAAGGGACCGCCGTGGGGGCTGCCCAGGCATCGGGTGCGGGGGCTCGGCCACCCCAGGCCGGACGGGTGTGGTGCAAGACCCGTAACTGGCGCCGGAAGGCGCTTATGGAGTCTGCGGGTCGAGCCTCGGCCCTCGCCCGAATGGCGGGAGGCACCAATACGGCTACCCAGATAATGGCGAGGATCACCAGGACCAATGTCACGCTCCTCGACCTCTCTTTACTGTGGGGGACCGTACAAGAACAGCGCTGCCGTATCGCGGATGGTGCACACGAAAACGCGCCTGGAGCGAAGGACTGCGAACTGCCGCCTGAGCTTCTTCCTATCAGCCCAGGCAGGGCGGAGGCAAGGTGCGAGTCAGGGTGTGGACTCAGTGCGGCGGTACATGCCGGACCGCCCACCGGTCTTCTCCCAGAGCGTGAGCTCGCCGATAACCATCGATCGATCGGTGGATTTGCACATGTCGTAGACGGTGAGCGCGGCCACGGCGCAGGCGGTCATGGCCTCCATCTCGACTCCAGTGCGGTCGACGGTATCGACCTGCACCTCGACTTCCACATGGTCGTCGCCGACAGTGAAGTTCACGAACACCGAGCCCACCAGCAATGGGTGGCACAGCGGAATCAGGTGGGGCGTCTGCTTCGCGGCCTGAATGCCGGCGACACGAGCGACAGCGAGGACGTCGCCCTTGGATATGGCGTTGCTCGCGATCCTGGAGGTCGTCTCCGGCTGCATCATCACCTTGCAGCGGGCAAGGGCCCGGCGATGGGTGGCATCTTTCGGCGTGACGTCGACCATGCGGGCACGGCCCAGGGGATCGATATGGGTGAGGCCCCGGTCGGACACGGGGTAAGTCTAGGTCACCCGCCGATCTGGCTCATCGAGCGCGCTGGGCGCACGAAGTCGACCTGACCGATGCTGTGGCCGGACCACTTGGTGCCGACTTCGGCGCGGATAGCCAAGGCGAGGTCGTCATCGGTGCCGCCGCTTCGCAGGACGCTGCGTAGGTCGGCCTCACGGACCGCGAACAGACAGCTTCTGAACATGCCCTCGGCTGTGAGCCGCACCCGGTCGCAACTCCCACAGAAGCTCTCGGTGACACTGGTGATGACACCCACCTCGCCCGCGCCGTCGAGGTAGCGGTACCGCGTCGCGGGTGCCGCGCCGCCGGTGCCGATCGGCGTGAGCGGAAAGACGGTGCCGATTGTCGCCACGACTTCCGCGCCGGGCACGACCTTCTCCGCGGTCCAGTCGCCGGACGCGTCGAGTGGCATGAACTCGATGAACCGGACAGTGACACCCCGGTCGCGGCCGAACCTGGCGAAATCGATGACCTCGTCGTCGTTGAAGCCCCGGATGACGACGCAGTTCACCTTGACCGGGTTCAGGCCGACCGCGATAGCGGTGTCGATGCCGTCGAGCACCTGAGAGAGCACGTCGCGACGGGTCACGGATGCATAGCGCTCGGCGCGCAGCGAGTCGCACGAGATGTTCACGCGCCGGAGCCCGGCGCGCCGCAGATCGTCGGCCACGAGACGAAATGTGGCGCCATTGGTGGTGAGCGACAGGTCGACGCCCAGACCACTCAGCTTCTCGACGAGGTCGGGCAGCCCGGCGCGCATGGTGGGCTCGCCCCCGGTAAGGCGAACGCCGTCGAAGCCGAACCGCTCCACACACACCCGGGCGACCCGCTCGATCTCCTCGAACGTGAGCAACTCGGCGCGCGGGAGCCACGTCATCTCCTCGGTCATGCAGTAGCGGCAGCGGAGGTTGCAGCGATCGGTGACCGACACCCGCAGGTCGCGGACCGTTCGTCCGAACGGGTCGACCAACGGCTCGGTACTCATGGAGTGAGGCTACGGGGTCAGGAGGATGACCTTGACGCGCGCGCCGGCTTCGATCCCAGGGCCGTCGGGTACCAGCGCCAAGCCGTTGGCGGCGGCCATGGCCGAAAGGATGTGCGACGCCTGACCCCCCGCCGACCGCACGTGCAAGCGTCCGTCGTCGCCCCAACTCGCAACTACCCGGACGAGGTGGAGCTTGCCGTCGGGCCGGCGCGCAAAGGCCTGGTCGGCTACGGCCTCGACCTCGGGCCGCAGGAGGTCACTGTGGCCCATCATGTGCCGGAGCGCGGGGCGGGCGAACAACTCGAACGAGACCATCGACGACACCGGGTTTCCGGGCAGGCCGAACACCGGTTTCCCGCGCCGGACACCGAACGCAAGCGGCTTGGCCGGGCGCACGGCGATCTGCCACCACCAGCTCTTGTCGAGAGTGTCGATGACGGCCTTGACGTAGTCGAAGTCGCCGACGCTCACGCCGCCGGTCACGAGCAGCGCATCACATTCGTCGTCGTCCAATGCCTGTTCGACGGCGCGACTGATGAGGGACTCGTCGTCGGGCGCGATGCCGAGGTCGACAGGTGTGCATCCCGATTGACGAAGGAGGGCAAGCAGCACCGGACGGTTGGCGTCGCGAATCTGGCCCGGCCCGAGCGCCGCCGGACCCTCGGCTAGCTCGTCGCCGGTGGAAAGCACCCCGACGCGCGCCGGCGGGTAAGCCCTCACTTCGCCAAGGCCGACACTGGCGAGGAGGCCCAGATGCGCGGGGCCGAGGGCGCTCCCCGCATCCAACACCGTCTGGTCGGCGCGCAGGTCGTCGCCGGGAAGGCGCACGTGGTCGCCGGGCGCGGCAGTGACGTCGATGATGACGGCCGAGTCGTCGTTGCCCGATGGGCGGGTGCGCTCGATCATCACCACCGCGTCCGCGCCGGGTGGCATCGGCGCGCCGGTCATGATCCGCGCCGCCTCTCCCGGGCCGACCTCGTAGCCCGGGGCCGCGCCGGCGGCGATCACACCGACGACACGTAGCTCTACTGGGGCATCGACGGTGTCGGCGGCGCGGAGCGCGAATCCGTCCATGGCCGTGTTGGCGAAGGGCGGCACGTCGTGCGAGGCGACGACCGGTTCGGCGGTCACGCAAC
>JALZBN010000195.1 GCA_030947365.1 Actinomycetota bacterium | reverse complement strand
GGAGCGACCCTCATCGGAGTTGGTCGTGACAATCGAAACCGTGGCGGTGGTCGGCAGCGGCGCGTTCAGATCGACTTGGGTACCGTCGACTGTTGCCGCGATGGCGGCCTTGGCCAGGCCCCTGCCGATTGAGGCGGCGAGGTCGGCGCCGGTCGCCCCCTCCGCAAGGCGGCGCGATGATCCGTCGGGAAGCGTGATGTCGATGTCGTTGCTCATGTGCCGGCCGAGGATAGTGGGGGGCGCTCGACCAGCCCGGGTGGGAACATGGAACCCATGAGTGACGCGCGCTTCGAATACGTGGACGTGCGCGTCGACGGCGACAACGGACCCATCGTCAGCGGTTTCTGCGCTCGGGTCCCAACCGAGGGCCTCACGGCCGTCGTCGGCCCCTCCGGATCCGGGAAGACGACCCTGTTGCGTCTGCTCAACCGGCTCGACGATCCCGACGACGGCACGGTGCTGTTCGAGGGACGCGATGTGCGCAGCTACGACGTGCTGGAACTGCGTCGCCGGGCTCAGTTCGTCGGCCAGGTACCGGTGACCTTCGCTGGAACTGTGGCCGAGAACGTCGGTGAGGATTGGGAGGACCTCCTCTCGCGTGTCGGACTCTCCGCGGCATTGGCCGAACGCCACGCCGACCTGTTGTCGGTCGGAGAGGCGCAGCGGATGTGCCTGGCCCGCGCCCTCGGCCGCTCGCCCGACTGCCTGCTGCTCGACGAACCGACATCTGCTCTCGACACTTCGTCGAAGACGGCAATCGAGACGTTGGTGCGCTCGTTGGCTGACGACGGGCTCACGGTGGTGATGGTCACCCACGAAACCCGTCAGGCCCAAGAGATCGCCGATCGGGTAATCGAGATCGGCGTGCATCCGTGAACCCCAGCGCCAAGATCTCCGCGGCCGACGTGGCCCTAGCCCTGATGCTCGTGGCCGTGGCGGTCGTCGTTTCGAGGGTGCGCAAGGCCGACCTCGAACGCGAGATCCTCGTCGCCACCTTTCGGTCCTTCGCCCAGTTGCTGGCGATCGGCTTCGTGCTTGATTTCGTCTTCGGGAACCACGGCTGGCTGACGCCGATCGTGCTCGCGGTGATGGTCGGCACCGCCACTCTGACGTCGGCGTCGCGGGCCCGGCGCGTTCCGCGGGCAAGGTGGATCGCAGCCGCGTCGCTCACCGTTGCCGCCGGCGGAACGCTCGGCGTGCTGCTGCTCTTCCAGATCATCCCGGCCATCCCCCGGGCCGTGATCCCGCTCGGGTCGATGATCATCTCCAACGCCATGAACACGACGTCTCTCGTGATGGTCCGCTTGCGCGACGACTTGGCGTCGCACCGGCGCGAAGTCGAAGCTCGGCTCAGCCTCGGTCAGACCGCGGCCGAGGCATCGGCGCCGTGGCACCGCACTGCGCTTCGCACCGGCATGATCCCTGTTATCGACCAGACCAAGGTGGTCGGACTCGTCGCGCTGCCTGGTGCAATGACCGGCATGATCCTCGCCGGCGCGTCGCCATCGGCCGCCATCCGTTTGCAGCTCGTCGTGATGTACATGCTCCTCGGCGGCAACGCATTCGCTGCGCTCGTCGCCGGCAAGCTCACGGTGCGCCGCCTCTTCACTGCCGACCACCAGCTGATCCGGTCGCTCCGGCGCACGCCGACCTAGCCGTCAGAAAAGGGCCATCAGAAAAGGGTCGTCAGAAAGGGCCATCAGAAAAGATTGACACCCAAGAGGGCAGCGGCTCGCGCGACGCCCCGAGTCTCGGCCGCGGTGTCGACAGCAGCCAATGCCGTCGGTAGGTAGAGGTCGTCATCGAGGGCGGCACGGACGTCGTCGAGCGCGCCGTCGCCCTTGCCGGCGGCGCGCCAACGCTCTAGGCGCGCCGCGCCGATCCCGAGAAGGCCGTTCTCCCAGTCCCATTCCTCTCGGTGATGATGGTCGAGCAGGGCGAGACGCACCGCCATGGGGTCCCACTCCTTGACCAGGTCGCTGACGAACACGAGGTTGCCGAGTGACTTGGACATCTTCTCGCCCTGGTAGCGCACCATCGGGGCATGAAGCCAGTGCCGCACGAAGGGCTCCCCAGTGGCAGCCTCCGACTGGGCCGCCTCACACTCGTGATGGGGAAAGATGAGATCGGTGCCACCGCCGTGAAGGTCGATCGTGGTGCCCAGCTCCCGCATCGCCAGGGCCGAACACTCGATGTGCCACCCGGGGCGCCCCGGCCCCCACATCGAGTCCCAGGCAGGTTCGTCTGGCGCCGAGGGTTGCCACAAAACAAAATCCAACGGGTTCCGCTTGGCCGGGTCGCCGGGATTACCGCCGCGCTGCGCCGCCAGCTCCAGCATCTCTTCCGGGGAGCAGTGGCTCACCTGACCGAAGCGGCCGAAGGTGGACACGTCGAAGTAGACCGCCCCGCCGGATTGGTAAGCGTGGCCCTGGTCGAGCACCATCCCGATGAAGCCCAAGATGTCGTGGATGGCCGAGCTCGCCGCCGGCTCGCTCACTGGAAGGACGTTCAAGGCCGCCATGTCGGCACGAAAGCGGGCCGTCTCCTCGGCGGCGAGATCGAGGTAGTGCACACCGAGCTCGCGGGCCTTGCGCAGGATGTCGTCGTCGACGTCGGTCACGTTGCGCACGCACTGGGTCGTGTGTCCGAGGTCACGGAGCCGGCGCTGAAGGACGTCGTAGAGCACGTAGGTCGCAGCATGACCAACGTGGGTCGCGTCGTAGGGCGTAATGCCGCAGGTGTACATGGTGACTGCTTGGCCCGGGCGGAAGTCGACGACCGTCTGGCGGGCCGTGTCGTACAGCTGCATGCTCGCCTTCGCCCCGCTCACAGCCAGGTCAATCGGGAATGCCGTTCAGCTTCACCACGGCGCGCGCCTTGTAGCGGTGGTTGACGCCGAGCAGGACCGCGGTGAACGCCTCCACCGGCGCCGCGCTTGCGAGGGGGCCCGCGTGCAACGGCCGCAAACCAGGAATCGTGCGAACGAGTTCGGCGGTCACCTCGACGGCGTCGTCGTGATCAGAGCAGATGAGCACATCACCATCGATGGGCGTGCCGATGTCGGCCAGCGTGCGCGCCGGCAGGTGTTGAAATGCAGCCGCCACCCGGGCCGCGGGTACGGCCTCTTGGACCTCGGCAGCGACCGATCCGAGCCGGGGGATCACTGGCTGAAACCCGTCCTTCCCGCGCTCCAGGGCGTTGGCGATCGAGATAAGGACTTTTCCGTCGAGCTCAGCCGCGACAGACGCCGCTGTAGCCGCGGCTGCATCCCACGGAGTCGCCACCACGACGAGCTCGGCGCGGGCGGCGTCGATATTCTCGCCGGGCTCGAGCGCGAGGTGATGGTCGGGCCAACGAGCCTGGATCTCGTCACACGTCGTCTTGGCCCGCTCCGCAGAGCGCGAGCCGATGACAACTTCGACGCCAACCGAAGCCAGGCGCGTGGCCAGGGCTCGTCCCGCCGGCCCCGTACCCCCGACTAACCCGACCCGCACAATTCTCTCCTCTGGTTGATGCTGACTCTTGTTTGGTGCCCGACACACTGGCATATCGCCGAGTCAGCCTAGATACGCCTCCTGGAGCGCTTCGGCGCGCGCCGCGACGGCAGTGGCGGCGCCCTCAATCACGACCCGTCCTCGTTGCAGCACGTAGGCCCTGTC
>JALZBN010000194.1 GCA_030947365.1 Actinomycetota bacterium | reverse complement strand
TCCATGAAGAGCTGGTAGATCTCGTCGAGCACCTCGTCAGGACGGGCGTCGGACCGGTCGACCTTGTTGAGCACGACAATGGCCGGGAGGCCGGCGGCCACCGCCTTCGACAGCACGTAACGGGTCTGAGGCAGGGGTCCCTCAGCGGCGTCGACGAGCAACACAATGCCGTCGACCATGGCCAGGGCCCGCTCCACCTCGCCGCCGAAGTCGGAGTGGCCCGGAGTGTCGACGAGGTTGATCTTCACGTCGCCCCAGTGCACCGAGGCTGCCTTGGCGAGGATGGTGATGCCCCGCTCGCGCTCCTGGTCGCCGGAGTCCATCACCCGCTCGACGAGCTCCTGGTTGGCGCGGAACACGCCGCTGGAGCGAAGAATAGCGTCGACAAGGGTCGTTTTCCCATGGTCGACATGGGCAACGAGCGCGACGTTTCGAATCGGAAGAACAACCATGAGAGATCCAGCCTACCGGTGCCAAGGGGGAGGGCTTTGCGCCCGCCGCGTCGAATACACTGTCGAACACGATTCGGGAGCCCCGGTTTTCGCGAACGAAAGGCACTGGCAATGGCTGATCTGAAAGACATTCCCCTCAGGGACATCATTCGTGAGGGCGTCTGCGCCCTGTGCGGCAAGGGTGTGCACATCGACAACCACGAGGGCCGCGTTGCCTGCGATGGTTGCGGCATGGCCACCGACAACTGCACTTGCACGGGTGAAGACCTCCACACCCGTCACAGCGGCAGCAAGCGCTCCGCCTAGCCAGCTCCGCCTAGCCAGCTCCGCCTAAGCCACTCCCCGATTCATCTGGGCATCAGGCCGGCACGTAGACAACTGAGCGGTTGCGACCCTTGTCCTTGGCCGCGTACACGGCCGAGTCAGCCGCATCGAACAGCGCGTTGACGTCCCGGCCGTGTGCCGGATAAGTCGCGACTCCAAGGCTCATCGTCACCGGTACGGGGTCGGCGGCGAACTCCTTGCGCACCGCCATGCGAACCCGCTCGGCGAACAGGTGGGCGCCGCTCTCCTCGGTGTTGGGAAGGAGCAGGGCGAACTCGTCGCCGCCGAGGCGCATCGCCGGTTCGGTGCGGCGCCGAGCGGCCTCGAGCACTCCGGCCAACCGGCGCAGGAGCTCGTCACCCGCCTGATGACCGAGGCTGTCATTGACCTTCTTGAAGTGATCCAGGTCGGCGAGCACCAGGCTGAGGGACTCCCCCGACCGGTCGGCCCGCTCCATCTCCCGAGCGAAGGCGTCGTCGAAGGCGCGGCGGTTGGGCAAGCCCGTGACCAGGTCGGTCAGTGCGGTGTCGGCCAGCTGGGCGAGGAGGACGTTGACACGAAGCTTGAGAATCGCCACCATGGTGCAGATCACGAACGCAGTCGCGATAGTGACCGACCAGCGCAAGAACGGAAACGCGCCGGGCATCGTGAGCAGGGTGATGCCGTACGCCACAGCAATGAAGACCAGTTGTCGTCCGGCGCGCCGCCAAGGCAGGAAGTAGAAGGCGTGCACGCACATCCACAGGTAGAACAGGGCATACGGGCTGGCGGCGTCACCGTAGGCATGGATGACGAACCCGACGATCACGTAACAGAGATAGGCGCAGGTCTCCGGCACCCACGCCGGCAGATGGTGGCGCCCCAAGACCAGCGCGAGAAGGACGGCCCACCCAATCGCGTCGACCAGGAACAGCTCTTGGCTCGTTCCCGCAGGCGGAGCCGACACCAGCAAAGCGATGAGGAAGAAGGTCACGCCCGTGGCCCAGAGGGAGAACAGGGCCCGAAACATGACGCCGGACTCGTCCATGTCCGCGTTCGGCCAGGCGCGAAGCGACCGCGGTCTCGACATCCCGGTGGCGCCGTCGCTATCCATGACCGCTAGCCCGTCAGTCACCGTCGATGTCCTTCGTGTGCGTAGATCGTGTGCATCGTGTGCGTCGCTATCCCTCCTATCGACCGATCCGGTTGCAGACTTCAGTCCCGACCTAACCTCGGCCTCCCGTGACCACTCACGACAACGAGTCGATCGACTTCCGCCGTCTCTATGCCTATCGGCATCGGGGCGTCGACCAGGGCGCTCGTCAGGCCGTCTGGGCCGAGATCGGGCCCTTCATCCACGGTCTGATGCAACGCCCCCAACGGGTCCTTGACCCAGCAGCGGGTCGAGGCGAGTTCGTCAACTCCATCTCCGCCGCCGAACGGTGGGTTGTCGACTCGGTGGCCTACGACGAGGCCGAGCTCCATCCTGAGGTGAAGGTCGTGACGGCTGACATCTTCCACGCCCAGCTCCCCGGCGCGTACTTCGATGGCATCTTCGTCTCGAACCTGCTCGAGCACTTCGACACCCAGCGCGACATCGCTCGTTTCCTTCGTCGCATGTTCGACTGCGCCACCGACGGCGCGTCGATCGCGGTGATGGGCCCCAACTTCAAGTACTGCCGCCAGGAATACTTCGACTGCGCCGACCACATTCTCGCCCTCACCCACATCGCCGTCGAGGAGCACCTTTTCGCGGCCGGATTCGAGATCGAACGGGTGGTGCCGAGGTTCCTTCCCTACTCGTTCCGGGGCATCCTTCCACCGTCGCCCGTGCTGACCAGGGCGTACCTGCGCACGCCGATGGCATGGCGCGTACTCGGCAAGCAGTTCCTCGTGCTGGCGAGAAAACCTACGTCGGGCTGATCCCCCTACGTCGGGCTGATCCCCCACTCGGCGGTCAGCGACGACTCCGGGTCGAGCACGACAAGGTCGGTGCCGCTGTTGAAGGCGTCGGGTGGGCAGGTCATGGGCTCGATGGCCACGCTTCGCCGGCGCCGTTCGGGTGCGAGCGTGTCGCCCGTGAAGACCATGAGGTAGCCGAAGGCAGCATCGGCCCACAGCGTCAGACGGGCCGACCCGTCGGCACTGGCAAGGGTGGCCCGGGCCAGCCCGTCGGCATCGCGTTGCAGGCCAGTGAAGCAGTTGTCGAGCTGGCGATCGGCAATCGGGGCTCCGGCGCGGAGGTCGAACGACGTACCGTCGACAGCGGTCGTGACGCCCGTGGGGATGCCGCTGTCGTTCGTCTCGACCAGCGTGTCGGCAGGAACCTTCAACACGACATCGTCAACGGGCGAGTCGACCGTGAGCGAAGGGTGAAGGTAAGGATGGAAGCCGAGCCCGAAGGGCAGGGACCCATCGCCGATGTTCGTCGCCGAGGTCGAGACCCGGAGGCCCTCGTCGCCGAGTGAATACTCGACGGTGAGCATCAAGGTGAAGGGGTAGCCAGGTTGAGGCCGCAACACCGTGCCCATGGTGGCCCGGTCGCCGGAGCGGTCGACGACCCGCCAGGCCGTCCAGCGTACGAGGCCGTGAATGGCGTTGCCGCGATCAGGCTCGCTGATCGGCGTCTGGTGTTCCCCGCCGCCAAGCCGGTAGTGGCCCCGGGCCAGCCGGTTCGGCCACGGCGCCAGTACCTGGCCCCGGCCGTCGTGACACATCTCGCCCACGTCGTAGCCGTCGAGCACCTGGAGGTCGCCGACGGTGTACGTGCGCAGCCCCCCACCTACCTCGACGACGGTGGCGCGCTGATCAGCGTGGGCTAGTTCGACCTGATGTCCGGAGGGGACCAGGGCAACCTCCTAACCGTCGGGCTTAGTCACCTTCGGCCACGCCACACCTTACGAC
>JALZBN010000193.1 GCA_030947365.1 Actinomycetota bacterium | reverse complement strand
TCAGCTGGCACGAGGCCCTCAAGGTGGCGGCCGACGGCCTGCGGCGCGTCAAAGACCTGAACGGCGCGTCCTCATTGGCCGTGCTCGGCGGGGCCCGGCTGGCCAACGAAGACGCCTACGCCTGGTCTAAGGTCGCACGCGCCGTGCTCGGCACCGACAACGTCGACTGCCAGATGGGCGACGGGCTGCCGGCCGAGGTCGTGCTCGGCCTGCCCCGGGCCACGATCGACGAGGCTTGCCGCGCCGACGCCGTGCTGCTGCTGGCGCCCGATCTCAAAGAGGAGTTGCCGGTCTTCTACCTGCGGCTGCGGGAGGCGGCCATCGACGGCAAGGTCGCGCTGGTCGAGCTCGCGCCCCAGGCCACCGCCCTCACCGAGCATTCGTCTGCCAGCCTCCTGCACCACCCGGGTGAGGCGGCCGCAGTCGCCCGCAAGCTCGTCGCCGCGGTGCTCGGGCGCAAGTCGGCGAGTGGTGGTGGCGTGAGTGAGAAAGCCATCGCCGGCGCGGCAGAACTGCTGGCCAACAAGCGGGTGGTCGTCGTGCTCGGCCGGCCCTCGCTCGCTGAGCCCGCCGATGCAACGACGGAGGCGGCCGCGGTGCTGGCGGCCAACATTCCCGGGCTGCGTTTCCTGTCCGCACTGCGCCGGGGCAATGTGCACGGCGCGCTCGACATGGGTCTCGCGCCGGGCGTTCTTCCCGGTCGAGTGTCGCTCGACGACGGTCGGCCGTGGTTCGAATCGGCGTGGGGCACCGGCCTACCGCCCGAGCGCGGCCTCGACGCCCATGGCATCCTCGTCGCCGCCGCCAACAACAAGGTGCAAGGCCTGGTGCTCGTGGGCGCCGATCCCATGGCCGACTTTCCCGACCGCACCCTGGCGCGCCGGGGTCTTGCCGGCGTCGGGTTCACCGTCGTGATCGACACCTTCCTCACCGAGTCTGCGATTCATGCCGATGTGGTCTTGCCGGCTGCGACCTACGCCGAGCGCCCCGGCACCACCACGAATATGGAGGGACGGGTCACGCGGCTGGGCCAGAAGGTGACCGCGCCGGGCACGGCGCGGCCCGACTGGATGATCGCCACGGAGTTGGCATCGCTTCTCGATGCCGACCTGGGGTTCGAGTCTCTCGACGCGATCTCGGCCGAGATCGAGCGGGTTGCTCCCGCTTACGCCGGGGTGACGCCGGCAGTGCTCGCCCTTCGTGAGAACCGCGACGGCTTCGTGGTGCCCCTGGCCCAAGAGTCGGCCGCCCAAGAGTCGCCCGCCCAAGAGTCGCCCGCCACCGTGGCCCTCATCTCGTTCGCCGGCGTCGAGCCGGTGCCCCCGCCCCACGCGCCCGATGCCTACTCGCTGCGGCTGGTCACCTCGCGCTCGCTCTACGACGGCGGCGCGCTCGTGCAGCACTCCGAGTCGCTCAAGCCCCTCGTGGGCGCCACCCGTTTGCGGGCGTGCGACCGCGACCTCTCCCGGCTCGCCCTTCGACCCGGCGACCTGGTGCGGGTCACGTCGAGCCGGGCGTCGCTCGTGCTCGAAGCCGCTCGCGACGACAGGCTCCCGCGGGGAACGGCCGCCATCGACTTCAACAAGACCAACGAGGGCGCGGCCGACCTCGTCGACATCACCGCCCCTGTCACCGACGTGCGGGTAGAGAACGTGAAGCGCCGCGATGGGTGACCCGCTCCTCCGGGGCCCGCTCGACCTCACGGTCGTGCTGATCATGCTCGGCAAGGTCGTCGTCGTCTTCGTGCTGATGCTGCTGTCGGTGCTGATGATGATCTGGTTCGAGCGCAAGGTCATCGCCGGAATGCAGAGCCGCATCGGCCCCAACCGCGCCGGGCCCATCGGCATCCTCCAGACCCTGGCCGACGGCATCAAGCTGTTCTTCAAGGAAGACCTCTTGCCCGAGAAGGCCGACCGGCGCATCTTCCGGCTGGCGCCGTATTTGTCGCTGGTGCCGGCCTTCGCCGCCTTCGCCGTCATCCCCTTCGGTGGCACGGTTCGCATCGCCGGCCACGACACCTACCTCCAACTCGCCGACCCGCCCGTGGGTGTCCTCGTCCTCCTCGCCATGTCGTCGATCGCGGTCTATGGCGTGATGCTGGCCGGGTGGTCGTCGGGATCGAAGTACCCGTTGCTCGGGTCGGTGCGCGCCACCGCCCAGATGGTGTCGTACGAGACGGCCATCAGCCTGGCTGTCGTCACCGCCGTGCTCGCCGCCGGCTCCTTGTCGACCCACGACATCTACCTCAACCAAGCGGTGTGGAACTGGAACATCTGGGCCCTCGGCCTGGTGCCGTTCGTGATCTACGTCATCGCCGCTACCGCGGAGACGAACCGCGCCCCGTTCGACCTCGTCGAGGCCGAACAGGAGCTGGTTGGCGGGTTCCACACCGAGTACTCGTCGATCCGCTTCGCCCTCTTCTTCCTGGCCGAGTTCATGAACACGATCACCGTCTCGGCCGTGGCCGTCACCCTGTTCCTGGGCGGCCCCAACGGGCCCCACATCGGCTTCCTGCCGTGGGCGTGGCCGATCGTGTGGTTCCTGCTCAAGCTTGTCGGCTTCCTGTTCGCCTACGTGTGGCTGCATGCGACCCTGCCTCGCCTCCGCTACGACCAGCTGATGGACCTGGGCTGGAAGCGCCTGATTCCGTTGGCCCTCTTCTGGTTGATGCTCGTGGCCGCGCTGCGAGTGGCCGGCGACGAAAACTGGAACCGGGCCTACGTGCTCGCGGCCGCAGTCGGCATCGGGCTCGTCCTCTGGGCCGCCCTTAGTGTCGCCCTGAAGACGGGCTCCAAGCCCGAGCTGTCGTGGGAAAGGACTAGCTGATGGGATACCTCGACGGCTTCAAGGTCACGCTCAAGCAGATGCACAAGCCGGTCACCAACCGCTACCCCGACGACAAGCGCCCGAAGCCGGAGCGCTTCCACGGCCGCCACGTGCTCAACAAGTACGAGGACGGCATGGAGAAGTGCATCGGCTGCGAGCTGTGTGCCGGCGTGTGCCCGGCGCGCTGCATCTACGTGCGCGGCAAGGACAACCCGCCCGAGGAGCCGGTCTCGCCGGGTGAGCGCTACGGCTTCGTCTACGAGATCAACTACCTGCGCTGCATCCATTGCGACCTCTGCGTCGAGGCCTGCCCCACCGAGGCAATCACCGAGTCGAAGGTGTTCGAGTTCTCGTTCACCAATCGCGACGACGCCATCTACACCCGCGACGAATTGCTGGTCGACGACGAGGGCCAGCCCCAGAAGCTGCCCTGGGAAGACTGGCGCGAGGGCGACGCCAAGAACACCTCGGCGTGGGTGCGGGCCACCTCGCCGTCGGGCTCGGCTGCCTACGAGGGCAAGGTCGCGTGGTCGGGCGAGCTCGGCTACGGCGTGCGTCCGCCCGAGAAAGGCCAGACCGCCGACGAGCCCAAGAAGGACGAGTAGTGGACTGGGCCATCTTCGCCATCGCCGGCGCGGCCACCCTCGCGGGCGGGCTAGGCGTGGTCTTGGCGTCCAACCCGGTGCACTCGGCGCTCATGCTGGTCATGACCTTGTTCGGCGTCGCCGTGCTGTTCGTGGCCCAGCAGGCCCACTTCCTGGCCGCGGTGCAGGTGATCGTCTACGCCGGCGCGATCGTCGTGCTGTTCCTGTTCGTGATCATGCTGCTCGGCGTCGACCGCTCCGAA
>JALZBN010000192.1 GCA_030947365.1 Actinomycetota bacterium | reverse complement strand
GGTGGCTGAGCCACACGAAGCAGTGCCGGGAGTAGCAGGCCGTGAAGATCAATGCGTGCACCAGCCGACGCCCACCGGTGGCCGGGTCGGGGACCAGGCCCATGCGCCCGAAGTCGACCTGGAGCTCCTATGTGGAGCCCGCGACTATGCGGCGTCCGGAGCACCGGGGCAGCATTCGCTGGTGTGCCCGACGCTCGGGCGCCGCATATCTCACAGGCCCTCCAGGAAGGCGAGGAGCGAGTCCGGTGGTCGGTATCGGCCGGCGCGGGTTCCCGGCGGCGCTGTCTTGGCGATGGCGCGTTCCTTGAGGGCGAGGTCGGCGTGGAGGTAGACGCCGTAGGTGGTGCGGACGTCTTCGTGACCGAGGATCAAGGCGATCGTCGCCGTGTCCACACCGTGGCGCAGCAGGTTCATCGCACAGGTGTGCCGCATTGTGTGCGGCGTGACTTCCTTGGACGTAAGCGATGGGCTCGCCGCCGCCGCGGTGGCGACGTGGCGATCGACGAGGCGACGGACGGCGTCGCGACTGAGCCTGTTGCCCTTCGGGCCCGGGAAGAGCGCGTCGTCGGCCGACCCGCCGCGTTCGTCGAGCCAGGTGCGCAGCACGGCCCGCGCCTCTCGCCGCAGCGGCGTGATGCGCTCCTTGCGCCCTTTGCCGTGGCAGCGCACATGGGCGCCGGCACCGAAACGGACGTCGGCGCAGGTGAGGCCGGTGAGCTCGCTGACCCGCAGCCCGGTCTCCAGGGCGAGCAGTAGCAGGGCGTGGTCTCGCCGCCCGATCCGGGTGGAGCGGTCCGGGGCATCCAGTAGGGCCGCCGCTTCGTCTTCAGTGAGGTAGGTGACGACCGCCTTGTCGGTGCGCTTTGGCGGGATGGCCAGCACCCGCTGGATGAGCGCAGCGTGCTCGGGATGGCGGTAGGCGGCGAAGTTGAACAGCGATCGGACGGCGGTGAGCCGGGCGTTGCGGGTCCGCACGCTGCCGCCCCGTTCGACTTCGAGGTGGTTGAGGAACGCCCCGATCAGCGCCGCGTCGAGGTCTTCGAGGGCGAGCCGGTGTGGCGGACGGCCGGTGCGCTGCTGGGCGAAGCGCAGCAGGAGGCAGAACGAGTCGCGGTAGGAGGCGACGGTGTGCGGGCTCGCCTCTTGCTGTCCGATCAGCCGCTCCGTGAAGAACGCCTCGAGCAAGGGTGCCAATGCGCTCATCGCCCGGCCGTCCCACTGTCGAGCCGGTCGGCGACAAGCTCGAGCAGCTCGGGCACCCCCGTCAAGTACCAGTATGTGGAACTCGGGTTGACGTGCCCGAGCCAGGTCGACAGCAACGGCATGCGCCGTTCCACATCGAGGCCCTGCCGATACCAGCCGATCACGCAGCGCACGGCGAAGGTGTGGCGTAGGTCATGTGCCCTCGGAGGACGAAGCCGGTTGGGCGACCGCAGGCCCGCCTCGCGCACCAGTCGCGGAAAGACGGTGGAGACGTTGTCCCGCAGCACCCGGGTTCCGATGGCCGAGGTGAAGAAGCTCGGCGATTTCGGCACGGGCCGTCGTTCGTCCCGGCGCCTGGCGTAGGCGGCGAGCGCCTCCGCGCTGGTCGGGTGGAGGGGAACCTGGCGTGACTTGCCGAACTTGCTGTTGCGGATCGTGAGCAGGCCGTCGTCGAGGTCCACATCGTCACGGTCGAGTCGGACGGTCTCGCCGACCCGCATGCCGGTGACCGCGGTGAGCGCGATCAAGGTCTGGTAGGTGTCGGCCCGATGCTCCGGGTTGAGCCGCCCGGCCGCCCGGTGCAGCCGCTCGATGTCCTCGTCGGAGTAGATGTAGGGAACGGCTCGGTGGCTCGGCTCGGGAAGCAGGCCGACCGGCGGCACCTCGGTGGCCGGGTCGATGGCGCTGAGGAACCGAGCGAAGCCCCGGGCGCTGCTCAGCCGCACCGCCCACCACACCGGCTTGGCGCCAATCGGATGTCTCGCCCATGACAGCGCGTCGGCGATGGTCAGGTGCTCGGCACCGAGGCCGTCAAGGTAGGCGGCGAACTGCTCGACCATCTGGCCCTGGTAGGCGAGCTTGTAGCCCATGGCCCGTCGGGTGATCAGGTAGTCGGCGGCGAGGGCGGAGAAGTCGGTCATCGCTCCGCCCCCGGCCACGGCATCGCAAGCTGACGGAGGGCGAGGTGGTCGACCTTCGCGTACACGGCGGTCGTGGCGACGCTTCGGTGGCGCAGGACCTGGGCCACCTCCGGCAGGGACGCCCCGGCGCGCAACATCTCCGTTCCGGCGGTATGGCGCAGACGATGGGCGCCGAAGCTGCCGAGACCCGCTCGCTCGCTGGCAGCTCGCACGACCTCGCTCACCCCGTCGGGTGTCAGCCCACGAAGCGGGGCGTTCACCCGCAGGAACACCTCCCGCTCCGGCCGCTGCGGTCGGCCTTGGCGAAGGTAGGCAGCGATCGCCGCGCCCACGTCGGGCGGTAGCGGCAGAAGCTGCTCGGTGCGGCCCTTGCCTCGCACCACGATCTGTCCCGCCCGCCAATCGATGTCGTCGAGCCGCAGAACGCCGACCTCCGCCGCTCGCAGTCCGAGCCGGGCGAGCAGGACCAAGATGGCGTAGTCACGCCTCCCCATCGGTCGGCTCCGGTCGCAACTGTCGAGCAGGGCTGTTACCTCACGGCGGGAGAGGCCGCGTGGCAGGGCGGCGACGCTCCATCGCGCGACGGACGGCACGGCATTCGTCAACGGTGCCGTGATCAGGCCTTCGACCAGGGCGAAGCGCAGGAAGGACCGCAGCCCGTTGACGAGGCGCTCAGAGGACCTTGTGCTCAGGTCGCGGCAGTGATGGGTCACGAACCGGCTGACGTCTCCCGCATCAAGATCGTGCAGCGCAGGGGCCGGGTGTTCGACCAGAAACAGCCGCAACGTGCGCTCCTGGCCAATCACCGTCTTGCGGGCGAGCCCGCGCTCGTCGAGGAGATAGCGCCGGAACCGGCCGACCACCTCGTCCTCGGCGGACTCCACGCGGGGCGGGGCCGAAATGGCGATGCCGAGGTCATCGAGGTACTCGACCAGCCACACGAACGCCCTCGGCGTCGGCCACGACGACCCATGGTGGGTGTGAAGGTCCGCGAAGAATTCCTCCACGACCTCGTTGCTCAGCGCGCCGGCTGCCACCTCTCGGGTCTCGAGGAACCGGCTGAACCTTGCGACCAACTGCAGCTGGCCCGCCATCGTCGTCGGCGCATATCCCAAGGTCTTCAAACGCTCGGCCATGCCAGCTGCCAACGGAGCGAGAGGCCCTTCCATCACCATTGCTTCCTCCTCCTCGGAATTCCTGGAGGAGCAAGCCTCGGCGCTCGTAGACCGCCGGGGCTATGCGGACATCAGCGAGCCTGTCGAGCGGCTTGGGCAGGAACGACGTGGTCGAGGAAACGACGACGCCGCATAGTCGCGGGCTCCACATAGGAGCTCCTATGTGGCTTTCTGCATAGGAGCTCTGATCCCGGCTCGCCGTCGTTGACCCTCACCGTGGTCTGGCGCTGTCCGAACCCGCAGCGCTCGGTAGCGAAGCGATTGAGGGTCCGGTAGGCGACGACGACCCCCTTGCGGCCCAGCAGGTCCTGGACCTTGACCAGCTTCAGCCCCTTGTCGACCCAGGCCTTGATCTCGGCCTCATGAGGGACCAGGGAC
>JALZBN010000191.1 GCA_030947365.1 Actinomycetota bacterium | reverse complement strand
CCTGGGAGGCCCCGCCCGGCTCTTCCCTGCTGGTCTCCGCCCTTGTCGGCGCGCCGGCGCCGGAGCTGGCCCAGCTCACGACCGTCTGCGCCGCTCTGGCCGCCGCGGACGCCTGCGCAGACGTAAGTGGCGTACACCCGTCGTTGAAGTGGCCCAACGACCTCCTGGTCGGTGACGAGAAGCTCGGCGGCATTCTCGCCGAGCTTCTCGTCGAGATCCTTCCCCCGTCGACGTTTCCTGCGCGATCAGCGTCGTTCGAACCACGGATTTCGGCCCCGATGACGACGCCTGGCGCGCAGCAAAGTGGTAGGGATCACCAGCCGCGGGATCACCGGCCGCGACGGTTCGCCTTTGTGGCCGTCGTCGTCGGGCTCGGTCTCAATATCGACTGGGGCGACGCCGAGTTGCCCGACGGCGCGACCTCGCTCGCCCGGGTAGCCGGCGCGCGCCGGGTCAACCGAGAAGCGCTGCTGACGTCATACCTGGGTCACCTGGCCCATCGGTGTGCGGCACTGGATAGACCCGGCGCCCGCGCCGGCCTCCTCGACGACTACCGGCGCGCCTGCTCGACCCTCGGTCGGGAGGTCAGCGTCGACCTCGGCGTTGAACAGCTCGTCGGCACCGCGACGGCTATCGCCGACAACGGAAACCTGGTGGTTACTACCGATGCCGGCGCGCACGAGGTGGCAGCCGGCGACGTCGCCCACCTCAACGCCCCTTGACGCGCCCAGGAATCTCGCCTGATTCGGGAGCCGAACCCGTCACGCCGAAGCTGCGGCAGCCAGTGTTTGCGCTTGATGAACCTGGTTACGGATCTGCGCGATCTGGTACTGGTTGGAGACGGGGATCTGGGTCACATGGTGCAAGGACCCACTCGTCACAGCCACCTCGAAGTATCCCGCCGTGTACTTCTCCTTGACCAGGAGGAACAGCAAACCGAGTAGGCACGCGAAAGCAAAGATGACGGCTAGCACGATGGCCCACGTGGGAATCTTTGTGTCAGTTCGGGTCATGTCGCGAGGGATCCATTGCGACCCGGCGAGTGCTGCGGTGCCATTCGGCGTCACTACCCAATGGCGACTGACACCGATATCGCCAATCGTCAGGACGAACGGCTCCTGACCGGTCGGCGGAGGTGGAGGTAAAGGCGGGGGCGCGGGCGGTGGCTGGCCCTCGGCGGGCCGAGAGAGATCACGGTCGGTTCCTTCCGGATCCTGTGGGTCCATTGGCGACACCTCCTGTCGATCAACCCATCATTGTCGAGTTGACCACCGCTACGGGGGTTAACCCGACAATGAACGAGCGGCAATGAACTACGCAGACGCAATCAAGGGTCGAGGTCGCGCGCCACGAGGGCAGCGAATGCTGATGCCGCTGCGGCGGTTAGTGGCCCCGGCGCGGCCGAGAGAACCGCGCCGTCAACGGCTCGCACCGGTTGCACCTCGCGGGTGCTCGACGTGAGGAAGACCTCGTCGGCGGCCGCGAGCGCGGAGAGCGGAAGGTCGTCTTCGACGACAGGTACCAGTTCCATGACCAGTTCGCGGGTGACGCCGGCCAGGCACCCCGACGAGAGGGGCGGCGTGACCAACCGACCCTCCATTCCGAGGAACACATTCGACCCCGTGCCCTCGCACAGGTTCCCGCTGAGGTTGCCGAAGACGGCCTCTGCCGCACCGCGGTCGTGGGCCCAGTGCAGCGCCACCACGTTCTCGCCGTAGGAGACCGTCTTCAGCCCGCTGAGCGCGCCGCGCTCGTTACGCGGCCACGGCGCGACCGCCACATCGGCGGTTGCCGGCCACGGCGACATGGTGGTGGCCGCCACAATCACCGTCGGTCGAGTGTCGGCCCGGTCCGATCCCAGCGGTGCGGGCCCGCCGGTGAGGGTAATCCGAAGCCGTCCGTCGAGGAGGGAGTTCGCCTGAACGACGTCGGCGACCGCCGTTCGCAACGTGGCGCCATCGGGAACCACCAACCTCATCCCCGCAGCGGACCGAGCTAGGCGCTCGAGGTGACGCCGGGGGGCGAAGGGCTTGCTTCCGTAGATCCTGAGGGTCTCGAAGACCCCGTCACCGGTGAGCAGCCCGTGATCGAACGGCGAGATCCTTGCCTTCGTCACGTCAACGAGATCACCGTCGAGCCACACGACTGTCATCGACAGTGAAGCCTAAGGGTTGACGGGGCATCATCGGATTGCTCCGCTACCGTTCCTAGATGCCCGATTGGGAGAGCAGCTCTTCCGCGGAGCGGTTGCGGAGGCTGTCAAGGCCAGGGGCTTCTGGGGAGCCGGACCCGCCGAAGCGAGCGCGCCGATGGCCACGACGCCTGATGGTGGGCACCGCGATTTTCGCCTGTGTCGCCATCGTGCTGACTGCGGGCGGCTATGTCTACGTGCGGTGGCGGCTGGGCCAGATCCACCGGGTCAAGAACCTGCCGCTGTCGCAGGACGGCCAGGTGATGAACGTGCTCCTGGTGGGCTCCGACAGCCGCGCCAACCTCACCGGCGACCTGGCCGACCAAGCAGGCAAGAACCAAGTCACCGGCCAGCGCAGCGACACGATCATGATCCTGCACATCGACTCTGTGCAGAAGAAGGCGGCGATCCTGTCGGTGCCGCGAGACCTCTACGTCCACATCGCCGGCACCACGAAATCCGACAGGGTCAACAGCTCGTTCTCAACTGGCGGGCCCTCGGGGCTGATCAACACCGTGCAGGAGAACCTTGGCGTCACCCTCACGCATTACATGGAGGTCGACTTTGTCGGGTTCCGCGACATCGTGAACACGGTTGGCGGGATCAGCATCTACGTGCCCGCGCCGGCGCGCGACGCGTTCAGCGGCCTCGACATAAAGACGCCCGGGTGCGTGAGCTTCGACGGCGACAAGGCCCTGGCGTGGGTGCGCAGCCGTCACTACCAGTACTTCGAGGGCGGTCGCTGGCAGGAGGATCCCCGCTCCGACCTCGGTCGCATTCAGCGCCAACAAGACTTCATCCGCAGGATGCTGAAGAAGGCGGTGTCGTCCGGCCTCACCAATCCTCTCGCCCTCAACCGGTTGATCGGCATCGGCGTCAAGGACGTCACTATTGACGACAAGATGTCGACCTCCGACATGGTGACGCTGGGCAAGAAGTTTCGCTCGCTCAACGCCGACACCGTCGACATGCTGACCCTTCCCACGACCCCCGTGACGGTCGGCGGGGCCGATGTGCTGAGGCTGAACAAACAGGAGGCCCAACCCTTCATCGACCGCATAAACGGCAAGGAGCCGCCGCCCGCGCCGGGCCCGGCCGCTCCACCGCGACCCGGCGAGGTGCGCGTGCGTGTCCTCAACGGGAATGGCTCCCAGGGCGGCGCGTCGAAGGCTCGAGCCGACCTCCAGAAGCCGGGGTTCAACGTGGCCGACACCGGCGATGCCGATTCCTACAAGTACCGCCAGTCGGTCATCCGTTACGCGCCGGGCCAGCTCCCGAAGGCGCAACTCCTTCAGAGCTATCTCCAGGCCGGCGCGGGCGCCAAGGTCGAGCAGGACAACACCCTCAAGACCGTCGACCTAACTTTGGTCATGGGTACCGACTACACCGGCATCCGCGACGCGCCGGCACCGGCACCGGCACCGGCACCGCCCCCAACGACCGTGGCCGCCGAGTCACCAGTACCCCAGCCCAATGGAGCACCCGCCCAC
>JALZBN010000190.1 GCA_030947365.1 Actinomycetota bacterium | reverse complement strand
GGTCCTCCCAATCCTCACCGACGTTCTCGGCCACAGTTCCAGCGAAGGTCACCGGTACCTGGCCGACGAACTGAGCCCGGCGGCGCAGTTCCAGCACGTCGTAGCTGCGCACATCGCGTCCCTCGAACAGCACCGCGCCGTCGTCGGGATCGTCGAGCCGGTTGAGCAGACGCAACAGGGTCGTCTTGCCCGAGCCGGACGGCCCGACGACGGCCGTGAGGCCCTCGGTTGGGACCCGAGCGCAGAAACCGCTGACGATGGGCCCGTTGTCGCCGTCGACGCGCACGTCCACGTATTCGAAGCGCGCGTCACTCATGGGTTCCATGTTCCCACCCGGGCTGGTCGAGCGCCCCCACTATCCTCGGCCGGCACATGAGCAACGACATCGACATCACGCTTCCCGACGGATCATCGCGCCGCCTTCCCGACGGGGCGACCGGCGCCGATCTCGCCGCCTCAATCGGCAGGGGCCTGGCCAAGGCCGCCATTGCGGCGACAGTCGACGGCACCCAAGTTGATCTGAACGCGCCGCTGCCCACCACCGCCACGGTGTCGATTGTCACGACCAACTCCGACGAGGGCCGCTCCATCCTGCGTCACTCCACCGCCCACGTCATGGCCCAAGCCGTCTGCGACCTGTTTCCCGGCGCCAAGTACGCCATCGGGCCACCCATCAAGGACGGTTTCTATTACGACTTCGAGCTGCCCGGTGGGGCCCATTTCACCGATGACGACCTGGGGCGCATCGAGGACAGAATGCGGGCGATCGTCGCCGAAGACCAGCCGTTCGTGCGTGAGGAACTTTCACGCGACGAGGGGTTACAGCGATTCGCCGATCAGCCGTTCAAGGTCGAAATCATCGAAGGCGTTGATCCCGGTGAGGGCGCGGCCGACACGGTCGTGAGCACCTATCGCAACGACGGATGGGTCGATCTGTGTCGCGGTCCGCACGTGCCGTCGACCTCACGCTTGCCGGTGTTCAAGCTCATGAAGGTCGCCGGCGCGTACTGGCGTGGTGACGAGCACCGACCGATGCTCCAGCGCATCTACGGCACCGCGTGGGAGTCGGAGAAGGCCCTCACCGAGCACCTACACCGGCTTGAAGAGGCCGAGAAGCGCGACCACCGCCGTCTCGGACCCGAGCTCGACCTGTTCTCGTTTCCCGAGGAGCTCGGCGCGGGGCTGGCCGTGTGGCACCCCAAGGGCGCCATGGTGCGGCGCGTGATGGAGGAGTTCTCGCGCCAAGAGCACGAGGCTGGCGGCTACGAGTTCGTGTTCACGCCTCACATCGCGAAGTCCAACCTCTGGGAGACGAGCGGCCACCTCGGCTTCTACGCCGACGCCATGTACCCGCCCATGGAGCTCGAAGGCGCGTCCTACTACCCCAAGCCGATGAACTGTCCGTTCCATCTGCTCATCTACAAGAGCCAGCAACGGTCGTACCGAGAGCTACCGCTGCGCCTCTTCGAACTGGGCACCGTCTATCGCTTCGAGCGATCCGGCGTTCTCCACGGGCTGTTGCGCACCCGCGGGTTCACCCAGGACGACAGCCACATCTTCTGCCTTCCGGAGCAGATCGTGCCTGAGCTGCAGTCCCTGTTGGCCTTCGTCCTGCGCATGCTGCGCACCTTCGGATTCGAGTCGTTCACCGCCGAGATCTCCACCCGTCCGGCGGAGAAGTCGGTTGGATCCGACGAGGAGTGGGAGATGGCGACGGCTGCGCTCTTCGAGGCCATCGAGGACTCGGGCTTGCCGTACCGGGTCGCCGAAGGAGAGGGCGCGTTCTACGGGCCCAAAATCGACATCCACGTCGAGGACGCCATCGGACGTCCCTGGCAGCTCTCGACGCTCCAGGTGGACTTCCAGATGGGCAAGCGGTTCGGGCTGGAATACGTCGGCGCCGACAACTCCCGGCACCCACCGATCATGATCCATCGGGCCCTGTTCGGGTCGGTCGAGCGGTTCTTCGGGATCTTGATCGAGCACTACGCCGGCGCGTTCCCGGCGTGGCTCGCGCCGGTACAGGCGCGCGTGCTCGGCGTACGCGCCGACCACGACGCCTATGCGTCGGAGGTCGCAACCCGGCTACGGGCGGCGGGCTTCCGGGTCGATACCGAGGTCGCCGACGAGCCCCTCGGAGGGCGCATCCGGCGAGCGAAGCTGGACAAGCTGCCGTACGTGCTCGTGGTCGGCGACGACGACGTCACCGCCGGCACGGTCGGGGTCAACCCGCGGGGCGGTGACGTGCTGCGGGGCGCGGCCGTCAATGAGTTCCTTGCCTCGCTGCAGCGTGAAGTCGCCGAGCGCACATGACGTTCGGTCCGGGGCAGATGTGGGCCGGGTGGCGGTCTGACTACATCCGGTCCGGCGCGGGAGCTTCGTCACCTGACGACGAGGATGCGTGTGTGTTCTGCCGGATCCTCTCGAGCGGGGAGCCAGACGAGTCGACCTACATCGTGCGCCGGCGCGATCGGTGCTTGGCCATCCTCAACGCCTACCCGTACACGAACGGTCATCTGATGGTGATGCCGGCGCGTCACGTCGCCGACCTCGAAGACCTCACAGCCGACGAGTCCTTCTGTCTGTGGTCGCTCGTCACCGACGCGGTGAGGGCGCTGAAGTCGGCCTACAAGCCTGACGGCATCAATGTTGGCGCCAACCTCGGGCGTGCCGCCGGCGCGGGGATCCCGGGGCATCTCCACATCCAGTGCCTGCCCCGCTGGGTGGGCGACACGAGCTTCATGACCAGCCTGGCCGACGTCCGGGTGCTCAACGAGGCTCTGCCCGAGACGTGGGTCCGTTTGCGGGAAGGATGGCCCCAGCCATGACCGCCGAAGAGCACACCGACGAGCTGCCCGAAGACCTCGACGTCACCGCCTATGTCGGTCCCTATGCCTTTCCCGACATCCGCCGGCGCCGGATCCCAGCCGCCATGTACCTGGTGGTGGCGGCCGGACTCTTTGCCCTCTGGGTGACCCACCGTAGCGGCGCGCCGGTGCTGGTCAACGACGGCTTCCTGTGGGTCTCGATTGCCCTTGGTCTGATTGCGATCTACCACCTGGTCGCGGCATGGCACCTGGCTACCACCGACACCGATGCCTTGGTTGCGGCCGCCGCGGCTGTCGGGTTCCCGGTCGGCTATGCCTCTGCCCAACTCGGATGGCGCGGTCTGTTGAGCCGCCCCACCTGGCGGATACTTCTGTACTCGAGCGAAGACCCGCCGACGCGGCGCGGCCTGGTGTTGGTCGACGGCGTCAAGGGCAATGTGCTCGACCATTTCGTTGAAGACAACCCAGAGGACTGGAGCCAGTACAAGTAGGGCCACTGCAGCTCGCGCGGTCGTGCTAGCGAAGTGATCCGGCGGAAGGGATCGCTAGCATATGAGTCGGTGGTTAACGAGCCTCTCCCTTACCGGTTCTCCGTCGAGGAGTACGAGCAAATGGGCGAGACGGGCATTCTCGGTCCCGACGCCCGTCTGGAGCTTCTCGACGGCGAGATCGTCGAGATGAGCCCGATCGGCAGTCGCCACGCTGCGTGCGTCGACCGGCTCAACGAGCTGCCTTCGTTCGAGTCGCCGGCCGAGCCATTATCCGGGTCCAGAATCCAGCGGTGGTCGGTACCCGCTCCGAGCCCCAGCCCGACCTCACCGTCCTCGAGCGACGTGACGACTTTTTCGCCAAGGCC
>JALZBN010000189.1 GCA_030947365.1 Actinomycetota bacterium | reverse complement strand
CGGTGACACAGCGCTCCACTGCTTCCCACTCCCAACGGTCGCGCAGCAGGTTGGCGTCGATCGTGCTGTCGGGCGCGAGCGTGAGCCCGAGCCCGGCGCGCGCGACGCGGCTCTCGTCGCCCCCCAGGAGGTGGGCCCGGATCTCACCCTCCTCCTCAACGACGCACGCGCCGGCGCGAAAGCGCACGCGCGAGGCGCGGGTGACAAGCAGTTGCAGGCAGCGAGCATCGGCGACCAGGGCTTGGCCGCCGTCGACAGCCCAGAGATCGTCGGGCGGTGAGCCGGGAGGCAACGAGCGCAGCTGGATCTCCGACGCGAACTCCAGACCGAAGCCCATGGCGTCGCCCACCCCGCCCCCACCGGCGGACAGCAGCGAGGCCAGCCGGCCGGAAACGGCTTCCAGCGAACGAGACGGAGCGGTCGTGACCATCTCTCCAGTATCCAGGGCGGGTACGACAGTTACAAGCCTGTAATTCACCGTCAACGTGTCCGACAGGCGCTAAGCGCTGTTGCGAACATCAGTTCGGCTAGCATCACGGGGTGGCCGCGCCGCCCGATCTGCGCTGGAAGCTTGCCGACGGCGACCCTCAGGGCGCGCTCTTCGGCGACGGCGTGACGCGCCATCAGGGCAAGGGCGAGTTCCGGGGCATGGAGTTCATCCACGTCAACGCCAAGACGATCATCAACGAAGTCCCGGCCGCGAGCCACATGCCCTTCCGCTACACGATCAACGCCTATAGGGGATGTCAGCACGCCTGCACATTTTGTTTCGCCCGACCGACCCACGAGTACCTGGGGATGAACTCGGGCGACGACTTCGACACCAAGATCGTCGTGAAGGTCAACGCCGTCGAGCGGCTGCGGGCCGAGGTGCGCCGACCCAACTGGGCGGGCGAGCACATCGCCATGGGCACCAACACGGACCCCTACCAACGCTGCGAGGGGAAGTACCACCTGACCCGGGGCATCGTCGAGGTGCTGGCCGAGGCCCGCAACCCGTTCTCCATTCTCACCAAGTCCACGTTGATCCTGCGCGACCTCGACCTTCTCGCCGAGGCCGCCAAACACGCCGAGGTCAAGGCCAACTTCTCGATCGGCACGCTCGACGACGACGTGTGGCGCATGACCGAGCCGGGCACTCCTCATCCGCGCCGGCGCGTAGAGGCGATCGCCAAGCTGAACCAGGCGGGTGTGCGCTGTGGCGTCCTCGTCGCGCCGGTGCTGCCCCGGCTGTCAGACGCTCCCGAGCAACTCGAGACCGTTGTCAAGGCGTGCGTCGAGGCCGGCGCGACATCGATCACGCCGATCCTGTTGCATCTGCGACCCGGCGTGCGCGAGCAGTACCTCGGTTGGCTACAGACGGCGCGGCCCGACCTGGTCGAGCACTACCAAAGCCTCTACCCCAAGTCGTACGCGCCGCGCCGTACCCAACTCGAGCTGACCACCCTGGTGCGGCAATTAGTCGCCAAACACGGCGGCCGGGTGGTGGAGCCGCGCCAGGCCCGCGACGTCGCGGTCGTAAAGACGGCGCGCCTGCCGGAGCCGCAACAGCTGAGCCTGAAGCTCTGAGCTGGTCCCGAGCTAGCCCAGGGCTAGCCCGGCGCGATCGTCTGGTCGTCCTCGCCTTTGTCTTCAGAACCGCTGTCGGCGAAGCTCTCCTTGGGCTCAACGTCAAGACCAGCGACGGCTTCGTCAGCGTGAGTGCGCGCCTTTTGAATGTCCTCTTCGAGCTTGTCCAGCTTCTCTTCGTCAGGAACCTCATCAGCCATAGGGCCTTTTTAGCTCAAAGGAGAGTGATGGCGTGGGCGCCGGAGAGGCGAGAAGGATGAGTGGCGGGAGGGGAGGTCCCGCTCGCCGGAGGCGGCTAGGCCGACAGCGCTGGACGGTGCTTCGGAGGCCGGCCACGGGGCCGCTTCACCGCCAGCACCTTGCCCTTGAGGAAGAGCCGCCCTCCCCACACCCCGAACGGCTCCCGGCGCGCCAGCGCGCCTTCGAAGCACGCCTCCTTCACGGGGCACTCGCCGCAGATCGCCTTCGCCCGGGCGATGTCGTCGAGCTGCTCCGAGAAGAACAGCGCGGTCAGGTCACCGGTGCCGTCCTTGCACCGCGCGTCGGCCCACGCTTCGTCCTCACCCTCCCACTGCTCGGCGAGCATCGTCTCTCCCTTTCTCGAATAGCTGAAAACCGAAATAGCTGAAAACCGAAATAGCTGAAAACCGGACATGAACCTGCAAACCGGATAAAGCAAAAGGCCGCCGGGGTTTCCCGGCGGCCTTGGGGCCTCACTTCGGATGTGGTCTGCGTGCTACTCGATGCAGAACCTCCGCGTGCCCCGTGGCCGCCCAATCTCGTGGCCGTTGCCGAGCCAGGTGGCTGCGTGAACCGTCATGAAGCCGTACGGGCGCGCCGAGCCGACCTGGACCGGGCGTACGCCCAGAACGTTGGCCTTGCTGGTCGAACTACGAAATGCGCCCAATGGAACCTCGCTCATGCCGAAGAAGGTAGCTGCCTTCACATCGCAGCACGTCGGCGACGCGCCGTCAACCGAATTTGGCGAGAATATGTCGGGCGGTCCTGCCAAACATGAGCGGTCCAGCCAAACATGAGCGGTCCTGCCAACATGGAGGCATGCCGATGCGCACGGACTGCAAGTACTACGAGAGCCGCACGTATGCGTCGGGCGAAACGGTACGCAAGTGCGACCTCGACCTCGCGCCGGAGGCACCATGGCGATGTCCGGCGAACTGTGCCGCCTTCGAGCCGCGCCTGGCCGACGTCAACTGGAAGCACGGCACCCTCCTCAGCCCTCCGACGCCGCCAGAGCCTCCCGGTCTCGGCGACGGCGCCGCTGAACTGCTCGACGAGGCGGAGGAGATTGTGAACTCGGCCGGTCCCGAGATCCTTGCCGAGCTCGGCGCGGCCGAAGAGCGCCCGCCGTGGTGGCAGCGATGGCGCGGGCGCCGGGGCCGCTGACCGAGAGGCCTCGTCGCTACGGCGCGACGCGGCGGAACAGATCGGCCAAGACGCGCCGGTCTTCAGACGACAGAGAGGTCACGAGCGGTACGTTCTGAGCGAGCCGCTCCTGGTGCGCCGCCCGTAGGTCTCGACCGGCGTCGGTGAGAACCAGCCGTTTGACCCGACGGTCGCCGGGAAGGATCTGGCGCTCGACGAGCTCCCTCTCCTCGAGCCGGTCGACGATGCCGGTGACGTTGGAGGCATCGCAACCCAGACGTTCGGCGAGCTCGCGCATGGACAACGGCTTCTCGAGTTCGCGTACGGCCATCGCCTGGGCAAACGAGAGGTCGAACTCCGCTGACCGTTCGGCGAAGTGTTGCTTCATGCGAGTCATCACGCCAAAAAACAGCCCGACGAGCTCCTCGGTGGACGGGTCGGCCATCACCATAACGAAAGATTAGTCCGAACTCTCGACTGTTGACAAGGTCCAGTATCTTTCCGGCCGCAAGCTGGGTAAGACAGCGCCGTGCGTGGCCCCCGTGGCGCAGCAGCGGTCTTGGTTCTCGCTTTGGCGGGCGGATGTATCGCCCATCCGGTCGGGCCGGCGCGCACCTTCGGCAAGTACCAGGGGAAGGCCGTGACGACCGCGAAGTCGGCCTTGTCGTCGGTCGCGACCGTTCAACTGATGGCCGACTCGGCGCGCAAGTCATTCGGCCCCTACACCGGCAGCGTC